>JACQVU010000243.1 GCA_016209585.1 Planctomycetota bacterium | reverse complement strand
CAGGGGTCAGGGGTCAGGGGACGGGGGGCAGGAGAAGGCGGTTGTGAGCGGTTCCCCGTCGCGCCCCCGATGCGTTCCGGAGTATGCTGGGCAAGAGTGCCAGGCGGCGAGGCGCGCCATGCTGACCAGTCTTCGCATCCGGAATTTCAAGTGTCTGAAAGACGTCACGCTTCCGCTGCGGCCGGTGACGGCGTTCATCGGGCTGAACAACACGGGGAAGAGCAGCGTGTTCGATGCGCTGGAGTATCTGGCCAGCCCGGTTCTTGCCCGTCGGGATGACCTCTCCGCGCCGAAGATCAGGCACGAAGACGTGGTGTGGATGCACGATCCCGCGCTGCCTCTGTGCTGGTCGGTGACCGGGACGTGTGGAGAGAAGCGGGAAATCGAGTATCACTACGACCTACAGATCCCCAGGGACGAGAGCAAATACGTCGAACGGCTGACGCTCAACGGCGAGCCACGGATTTCCGCGCGATGGCCGGGAGAGCGAGACATCGTGCCACAAGGGTTCTCAACGGCTATCGCCCCGATACCGTACTTGGCGCACGACGTTCACGCCGGGCAGGACGTGGACCGCGTTCGCAAAGACCTGCTGAGCGTATCGGCGCACTCCTTCGTTCCGAGCCACCTGCGCCTGGCGGGAACATCGGGGGAAAGCCCGGTGCTTTCGCGCTCGGGTGACAACCTCGCCACGGTGGTGAAGTGGTTTCGCGAGTACGACGAGGAAGGCGCGTTTTCCGCGTTGAAGCGCTCACTGACCGAAGTCGCCAGTTTCTTCCGACAGTTGCGCGTGCTGCCGGCGGGTCACCGGCCGGTGGTTCTTGGCCCGACGCGTTTTGGCGAGAAACAGCGTGTTGGTGAACGGGACTTCTACGCCCTGAACTACGTTTTTAATGGCGATGGCTCCAAGGTGGAGTTGGACGCGGCGTTTGTTTCGGACGGTGTTCTTCTGCTGACGGCGTATCTGGCCCTCGCGCACGGTTCCGGCGCCGATCGCCTGATGATCGAGGAGCCGGAAAACGGCGTCCACCCGGAGGCGATTGAGTTTCTGCTCGACATGTTCCACAAGATGTCCACCGGAGAACTCGGTGGCCACGCGCGGCAGATTCTGCTGACCACGCACAATCCCGTTCTGCTCAATCACCTGGAGCCCGAAGAGGTGCTCATCTTCACGCGGTCGGCGGACGGGGCGGCCAGGGTGACGCCGATGGCGGAAAGCAAGACGGTGAAAACGCACCGCAAGGAATTCGGCGCTGGGGAACTCTGGCATCTGCTCGGCGAAGAGGCGCTCATCCGGGGCGCCGACGTCGAAACAGAAGCAAGCGAGGCGGAGTCCGGAGGGCAAGTCGAGGAAACGGAACCCGCGCTGGGCGCCGAAGTCGAAGAGGGACCAAGTGGGGCAGAATCCGGGACTCCGACCGTGCGACACCCGTAGATGGTGGCCACCCCCACGGCGCCATGAAAGTGCTCTTCGTCGGTGAAGGCCCCCACGACATTGGCCGGGCTCCTCCGCATGGTGGAAAAAGGGAGAGGCCCGCGGGAGGAGTCGTCTTTAACCTGGCCCGTCGCGCGGTTCCGTCGATCGGCGAAGATTCCATCAGCCTCACGTGGCTCAGCGTGGCGGATCTCGCGCCAAAGAGCAGAAAACCGGGAAAGGGGGTTCCCCGTGGCTGGAGGAAGAAGGTTGGCGCGGCGGTTCTGCTCTCGACCACGCGCTATGGTTGCGCCGGCACTGTCATGGTGGTGGACGAAGGTGATCACCAGACGAAATCCCGTCGATCCCTTGCTGGAGTTGAACTCGCCGAGGGCGCGATACAAGCGGGAAGGAACAATCGCGATCACGCGATCGCGACGGGGGTCGTGGTGCAGTCGATCGAAGCGTGGACCATCGGCGCGGTCGACGCGTTGGCGCGTGAGGTCGGTGTTTCCGTTAAGACACTGACGACCAAGTATCCCGAGGTCGCTCAGCCGGAATCGCTGCATCAGGAGAAGGAGACAGGCGACATGCGTGCGTCGAAACCGTTGTTGCAGGAGATCGCCCGGTCATGCGGCCAAGACGCGGACACCGCCTTCCGCGAACGGGTCGCCCGAACCACCAACGTCGACAAACTCGCGAAGACCTGCCCGCTGGGCTTCCGGCCCTTTCTGGAACAACTTCGCGAGCATTTCAACGCCGAGCCGTGACCCGTTCCAATGCCGCCGGGCGTCGCCGCCGGCGCGGTTCGTTTCCCGCCCCGCGGCGCGCAAGAGCCAGGAGCGTAAGCGACCGGTTTTGGCGTGCGGCGGCGGACCAGGAACCCGGAGCGTGAGCGACGGGTCGGGTCGCGCGGCGAATCGCTCGCGGCCGTGCCGGACCGGTCGCTGACGCTCCCGGCTCCTGTTCCGGCGCCCCTTCGCAAGTTCGGACATGCACCCGGAAATCAGTGGGTTCTTGTGAGGGACGGCGGGGCGCGAGTATCATCACTGGTTCGGTTCCGGCCGCTGTTCGCCTCGTCCGGGGTTTCCCGGCGGGCAGCCAGGCGGGGGACGGAGGTATGGGCGCTTCGCTCACGGTCCTCATCACGGGTGGCGCGGGCTATATCGGCTCGCTGCTCACGGGGTGGCTGCTGGAGCGCGGCCACCGGGTGCGGTCGATCGACGCCTTGCTGTTCGGGGGCGAGTCGATCGTGCCCTTCCTGTCGCACGGAAAGTACCAGTTCGTGAAGGGCGACGCCTACGAGGTGTCGCGGTACGCGGAGTGCTTCGAGGGGGTGGACGCGGTGGCGCACCTGGCCGCGCTGGTGGGGTTCCCCGCCTGCCAGGCCGTGGGGCCGGAGGTGGCGTGGCGGTACAACTTCGAGACCACGCAGCGGGTGTTCCGCAAGGCGCAGGAGAGCGGCGCGCGGCGGTTCGTGTTCGCCTCGACCTACTCGAACTACGGGGTGGCGGGCGAGGGCAAGCCGGTGACGGAGGAGTCGCCGCTGAAGCCGCAGTCGCTCTACGCGGAGACGAAGGTGAAGTGCGAGGAGTTTTTGCTGTCGGAATCGGCGCGGTCGGCGTGCGTGCCGGTGCTGTTCCGGTTCGCCACGTTGTACGGGGTGTCGCCGCGGACGCGGTTCGATCTGATCGTGAACCAGTTCGTGCTGGAGGCGCTGACGCGGCGCAAGTTGATCATCTACCAGCGGGGCTATTCGCGGTCGTTCGTGCACGTGGCCGACGTGGTGCGGGCCATCGAGTTGGCGATCACGCGGCCCGACGGGGAGGTCTTCCGCGGGCAGGTGTTCAACGTCGGCTCCGACGAGGGGAACTTCACGAAGACCGAACTGGTGGAACTGATCGCCGAGGTTATTCCGAAGGTGGAGGTGGAGTACAAAGACCTCTCCTTCGGCGGGGACATGCGCGACATTCGGGTGTCGTTCGAGAAGATCCAGCGGGTGCTCGGCTTCCAGACGACCCGCACCGTGCGGCAGGGCATCCGCGAGGTGGCTGACGCAATCGAGAACGGCATCATCACCGAGCCGTCTTCGGCGAAGTACCGCAATGCCCAGTTCATCGTGCACTGACCGTCTCACGGCCGGGCTTCGCGGGAGGGGATTTTCCCGCGGGCGGTCCGGCGGCGGAGGTTGACGGCGCGCCGGTTCGGCGCCGCGCCCACGGCCATGGTCCCGCTCACGCACCGTTCGCGGTTCACGCTGGTGTTCACCATCTGCATGGCGCTCGGCGACGCGCTGGCGGTGGTGTTGGGGTTCGCGTTCGCGGTGCAGATTTACATGAGCGAGCGGTTGAGTTGGATCTGGCAGCGCGGCCCGCACGACGCCGAGATTTACGTCTACATCGCCACGGCCACGGCGCTGGGGCTGCTGACCATGCTCGCGCTCACGCGGTCGTACGATCAGAACGCCAGCGTGTTGAACATCGACGAAGTGACGGCGGTGGCGCGGAGCCTGCTGGTGGTGGCGTTGACGCTGTTCGCGGTGACGTTCGCGTTCCGGGACTTCTCGATCTCGCGCCTGGTGCTGGGGTTGTCGCTGGTCCACACCGGCATCCTGCTGGCCGCCTCGCGCATGGGGCTGCGGCGCCTGTCGCGCTGGCTGCACGCGCGGGGGATCGGGGTGTCGCGCGTCGCCATTTACGGCGCCGGGGCCACGGGGCAACTCCTGGCGCGGCGCATGTGGGACGCGCCGGCGCACGGGCTGTTGCCGGTCTGTTTCATCGACGACACGCCGGACGTGCAGGGGCAGGTGATCGGCATCGGCGAGGACAAGGCCATCGGCATTCCGGTCGCCGGCGGGCAGGCGCAGTTGCGCACGGTGGCCGTGGGGTACGCGCTGGAGGAGGTGATCCTGGCGATTCCGGACATCGCGTTGGAGCGGTTGCACGAGATCATCGAGTTCGTGAAGTCACTCGGCCTGGGGGTGAAGTATGTGGCGCTGGTGTCGCACGTGCCCTTCCGCGCGGCCAGTTTCGAGAGCCTGGGCGAGTTCCCCCTGGTGGGCGAGCGGCAGGTGCGCCCCAACTGGATGTTCCGCACGCTGAAACGCGCCGTGGACATTCTGATCAGTGCGGCCGTGCTCTCGATCTTCGGGCTGCCGATGATCATCATCGCGGCGCTCGTGAAGATCACCAGCCCCGGGCCGGCGCTGTTCGTGCAGGAGCGCGTGGGCAAGAACGGCCGTCTCTTCCGCATCTTCAAGTTCCGGAGCATGCGCACCGACGCCCCCAAGTACGCCATCACCCCGCAATCGGCCGACGACCCCCGGATCACCGCCGTGGGGCGCTTCCTGCGCAAGACCAGTCTCGACGAGTTGCCACAGTTCTTCAACGTGCTCGCGGGCGACATGAGCATCGTCGGCCCGCGCCCCGAAATGCCCTTCATCGTCGAGAAGTACACCCTCACCCAGCGCGCCCGCCTCCTCGTCCGGCCCGGCATCACCGGCCTCTGGCAGATCAGCGCCGACCGCAAGAACCCCATCCACGAGAACCTGGACTACGACTTCTATTACATCCAGAACCAGTCGCTGCTGATGGACCTGATGATCATCATCCAGACGCTCTTCTATGCCTTCCGGGGAATCTGACCCCCGCTCCCCGCCGCCGCCCGCCCCGCCCAAGGTCTCCGTTCTGGGTATCGGCATCAGCGCCACCTCATACGCCGACACGCTGGACTGTATCGGACGATGGATCGTCGCCCGCACGCCGGCCTACGTCGCCATCTGCACCGTCCACTCCGTGATGGAGGGCGTCGACCACCCCGCGTTTGGAAACGTCCTCAACGCGGCTCACATCGCCACCCCCGACGGCGTGCCGCTGGTCTGGGCGCTGCGGTTGCTCGGCCAGCCGAAGCAGACCCGGGTCTACGGGCCGGACCTCCTGCTCCATTTCTGCGAACGCGCCGCCCACACCGGCTGGAGCAGTTACTTCTACGGCGGCGGCGACGGGGTGGCCGGGGAACTCGCCGCCACGCTCACCCGGCGGTTCACGGGACTGCGGGTGTGCGGGTGGGAAAGTCCGCCCTTTCGCGCGCTGACGCCAGCCGAGGACGACGCCGTGGTGGCGCGCATCAACGCTTCCGGCGCCGACGTCGTGTGGGTCGGCCTGGGCGCGCCCAAGCAGGAGCAATGGATGGCGCGGCACCAGGGCCGCGTTCGCGCCGTCATGGTGGGCGTGGGCGCGGCCTTCGACTTCCACACCGGCCGCGTCCGTCAGGCCCCCCGTTGGATGATGCGGCTGGGGCTGGAATGGTTCTTCCGGCTGCTGATGGAGCCGCGCCGCCTCTGGCGGCGGTACGCCTACCACAACCCGCGGTTCGTGGCCCGGCTGCTCGCCCAGGTGGCCGGCCGGTGGTTTTTGGGCGCCGGCGCGCGGCGGGAAACGGCCACGCCGGGCGGGAGGACGCCGCCATGAACGCGCCGCCGCTGGTCTGCCCGGCCTGCGACAAGCCGATGGCGCCCGGGGGGAGCAAATCGGGCTTCGATCTCTGGTGGTGCGCCGGGTGCGGCATGGCGCGAGCCGACGTGCGGGGGCGGGAGGCCGAGATCGCCGCGGCCTACCGCGAGATGACGGCGCGGCAAGGCTCGCCCGGCGCCAGCGCCTACGTTCGCGACGCGGCGGCCAACCGGGCGAAAAGCGAACGCTTCGCCGCACGGGTGATCGCGCGGCATGGCCGGCCGGATCGCGTGCTGGACGTGGGGGCGGGCTACGGCTTCCTCACCGCCGCCTTCGCGCGGGCGGGGTGCGTGGTGACGGCGGTGGAGCCGGACGGCGCGCGGGCGGCCGCGGTGCGGGCGCTGGGCGCCGGCCCCCGCGTGCGGGTGGTCGCCGACTTTCTCTCGGCCGCGCACGTCGCGGAGGCCGACCCAGACCTCGTGCTTTGCCAGGACGTCGTCGAACACCTGCCCGACCCCGCGGCGGTGCTGGGCTGCTTCCGGGAAGCGATCCGCCGGCCGGCGCGCTTCTGCATCCGCGTGCCCAACATGGCCTCCTGGGGATCGCGCCGCATGGGCGCGGCGTGGTGGTTCATGTCGCCGCCCGAACATCTCTCCTTCTTCACCCCGGCCGCGCTCCGCGGCATGCTGGAGCGCCTCTCGCACCGCGTGGAGGAGATCGCCACCGTGGCGGAAACCGGCGAGTTGACCAACGTGCTGGCGCACCTGCTCAAACGGATCGCCGGCCGCGCGCCGCCCACGGACTTCGGGGGGGGAGAGACCGGACGACAGCCCGTCTACTTCGCCCCCCAGGCCCGCCGGAGCGCGGTCGGGCGCGCGGCGCGAGCCCTGCTCTGGCCGGCGGCCGCGACGCTGCGGCCGGTCATGGCCGCCTTCATGCGCGGCGACAACCTGCACTCGGTCTCCGTGCTGGAGCCGGCCGCCGCGCCCGCCGCCTCGGCCTCCGGCGCCCAGGCGCGCGGGGCGCGACCGTAAGACCGCCCGCCGGCGATGCCATCCTTTCGTTCCGTCGTGGCGACCTTTTCCGGGCCGACGGCCCGCAAGGGGATGCTCTCGCTGCTGTCGCAAGGGTTCCTCTCGCTGGCGAACCTGGCGCCCAGCCTGCTCCTCCTGCGCCTGGCGCCGCGCGATGAGTCGGGAGCCTACGTCACCGCCCTGGCGCTGGTGCTGGCGCTCACGGAACTCCAGGGGCCGCTCATCACCGGACCGATGGGGATTTTCGCTCCGCCGCTGGGTGAGGCCGAGGCGCGGCCCTACCTGTCGCGCATCGTCGTGGCCTCGGCGGGGCTGGCGCTCTTGACCGTGGTGGTGGGCGAAGGGCTGCTGGGAACGCTCTGGCTCCTCGGTCTCGTGGGAACGCCGGCCGCGACGGTCTTCGCCGCGGCGATCGCGGCCGGCGCTTTCTCTCAACTGCGTGACATGGCGCGGCGCGCGCTCTTCAGCCGCCTGAAGGTGGCGGAGGCGGTGGCGGGCGATCTGGCGTTCGCGCTCATCCAGGGCGGGGGCGCGGCGCTGCTCTGGGCGGCCTTCGGCGGTTCCTGGAACCCAGCCGACGACGACGCGGAAGGCGCGCTCACGGCCACGAGGGTGCTGACGTTGACGGTGGTGGCGGCCGCGGCCGCGACGGGGCTGGACCTGTTCGCGCTCCGGGGGCTGCTCGGCCGGCCTCGGGGCGGGTGGCGGGAGACGGCCCGGCGGCACTGGGGCTTCGGGAAGTGGTCGTTGTTCGCCGCCTTCCTGGCGCAGGGGTACTCCACGGCGCTCATCTGGGTGACGGCGGCGCTCTGGGGGAACGGTGAGACCCCGGCGCTCGACGGCCCCAAGATCGTCGTCGGGCCGGCGGTGCTGCTGCTGGTGGCATGGGCCAACGTGATCAACAGCCGGGGAGCGCAGGTTTACCATGAGCGGGGCCGGGCGGCGGCGCTGCGGTTGGTGGTGGTCGGCGCGGTTCCGATCCTGGCCCTGTTCGTGGCGTTCAGCGCGACGCTCGTGCTGTTCGGCCCCTGGATCGCCGGCGTCGTGTACGAGTGGCGCGACCAGCGGGCGACGGAGGTTTTCATTTGGTGGGGGCCGATCCTCCTGTGTATGGTGGTGTCCACGCTGTTCTCCTGCTTCCTGAACGTCTGCCACAGGCCGCAGGTGACCTTCTGGTCAAAACTGGGCACCGCGCCCATGGTGGCCGCGGGAACCCTGCTGCTCATTCCCGCCATGGGGTCCACCGGAGCCGTCGCCACCCGCCTGCTGGCCGAGGGCGCGATGGCGGTGGTCGCCGCGGTCTGCGCGCTGCGGTACTGGGCGGGGTTGTCGCCGGATGGGCTTGGCCGGCGCGCCAGCGTGGCCGGCGACGCCGGCGCGGGCAAGGCGCTCCCCGGCGCGGGCGCCGGCGTCGGCGCTGGCGGGTGAGAGGTGGCCAGGAGTTTCCCGAATGGCGTCCGGTCCGACCACGCTGTCCGACAAGTACGAGGGCCTCTGGCGGCGGCGGGAGGACTCCAACTTCCTCTCGTATGAGCGCAACGAGTTGCTGGCCGAGTTCACGGCCGCGTGGAACGGCGCGGGCCGGACTTTCCTGGACGTGGGGTGCGGCGACGGCGTGATCTGCGACTTCTTCGCCCGGAAGGGCTTCGAGACCACGGGGATCGACATTTCTCCGACGGCGGTCGACCGCGCGCGGCGGCGCTTCCCCGGCCGGTTCGAAGTGGCCAACGCCGAGGAACGGCTGCCCTTCGCCGACGGGGCCTTCCACGTGGTCTTCTGGGGCGACAACGTGGAACATCTGGTGTCTCCAAAGTCGGCGCTCGCCGAACTGCGCCGGGTGATGGCGCCCGGCGGCACGCTGCTGCTCTCCTGCCCCAACATGGGCTACTGGCGGTTCCGGCTCTACTACCTGATCCACGGCCTTCCTCCGCAGACCGAGGGCATGGCCCACGAGCCGTGGGATTGGCAGCACATCCGGTTCTTCACGCCGACGGTGCTCACCCGCTTCCTTCAGGCCGGCGGGTGCGCGGTGCGGCGCGTCGCGGGCATTCACCCGAAGTGGCCGTGGAAGGCGCTCTCCCGCCTCTCGCCGACCTGGTTCTCCTGGGTCCTGCTGGCTGAAGCCGCCCGCGATGGCCGCTGAGCCGGTGCTCATCGTACATATCGCCGACCACCTCCAGGTCGGGGGGTGCTGCCGGGTGATGGAGTCGTTCTGCCGCGCGCGCGCGCATCCCGCCGTGCGGCACGTGATGGCGGGCGGGCGGCCGGACCAGGTCTTTCTGGATCAACTGCGCCGCGACGGCGTGGCCGCCTACGCGCTCGACGCCGACGGTGGGATTCCCCGCGAGGCGCTCGCCGGCCACGCCGCCCTGGCCGTGATGGCGCACCGCTCGGGAGAGGAAACAGAGTGGTGGAATCACACGCTGGCCCAGGCGGCCGCGCTGCGCCCGCTGGCGCTCCTGGAACGCAAGATCTTCGGCTATCCCGACCGGAGCGACGCCGGCCGGCGGTTCGACGTGGTGTTCTGCAACTCCATCTCCACCCTCCACCGCCACTGGCGGGAGAGCGGCCGACCGGACCTGACCCGCTACCTGGCCCGGCATCGCGTGCTGTACAACGCCACGCTCTTCGAGCGTCCACCGGCCACCCTGGCGGAAAGCCGCGCTCGGGCGCGGGCACAATGGGGCGCGCCGGAGGGGGCCTTCGTGATCGGCGACCTCACCCGCCCCGACCTGAAAAAGCACGGCGCCATGTTGGACGTCCTGGCCCCGGCGCTGGCGAAGCGTTTGCCGGAGGTGTTCGTGGTGACGCGATCCTACCCGGAATCTCTCGCCGCCTCGGTCGGCGCGCGGATGGGCGGGCGCTACCGCAACCTGCCGCCTTCCGCGCGGCTGGACGAGGTGGCGGCCACCTACGCCGGGTTGGACGCGCTCGCCCACTTCTCCGCCCTGGGCGAGAGTTACGGAATGGCCATCGCCGAGGCCATGCGCTGCGGGTTGCCCTGCGTCGTGAACAGCACTCCGGGCTGGAAACACGACAACGCCCAGGTGGAACTGGTGCGGGACGGCGAGAACGGCTTCGTGGCCAACGAACCGGGAGCGATGCTCGAGGCCATTGAGACCCTGGCCCGCGATCCCGACCTGCGCCGGCGGTTCGGCGACGCCGGCCGCGCGCGCTTCGACTCCGGCCCCATGTCGCTGCCCGCCGTGGTGACGACCGTCGAGCGGGAGGCGCTGCTGCGCGCCGCCTCGGCCGGGATCGTGAGCGCCGAGCGCGTTCCGCCGCCCCCCCCCGCCGTGGGCAGCGCGGAGATCGCGCGCTGGCTGGCCGCGCGGGAGGCGGGCGAACGCTTCGACCGCCCGGCGCGCGACCCCGGTCCGCTTCTCTGGCGCGCGTCCGTGGCGGCGCGGGCGTTTTCCTGGCGCGTCCGCGCGCTGCTGGCGTGACCGCGAGGTGCTGGGTGCGGGGGGATGGGTGTTGGCGGCGCGTCCGCGCGCTCTTGGGCTGACCACCCGCCTTCGCGCCTTCCCGCCCTGCCACGCCCGCGCGGCCGGGAGGCGGCTCTGCGCGACAACCGCCCACCAGCCGCCGAGACCGCTTTTGGAGCGGGAGGGCGCGCCGCGCCGCGCGGTCGAGTCGCAGCACCCACCCTGGGGCCTCCCGCGTAGACGTAAAAAACGACAACAAATCGCTTTTGTGCTTGCGTGGTGGTGGTGGTGGTGGTGGTGGAATTCTCACTTGGCACACGGCGGGTGGAGGTGGACGGTCACGAGGATCCGGAGGTTCCTGAAGATGGACTCCTGCGAGAATCCTGCGGTTGATCGTATTAGGCAATCCGTCGAGAAGTTGGATCAGATCCACACCTCCGCGTTGGATGCCGCTTCTGCGTGGTCCACAGCACGGGTGGAATCCGACGATGCGCGTGGGGCTCCATTGGAATCTGTACGTGAGGCTTTCGCGGAGATTCAAGCGAGCGCATCAGAAATCGTACGTATTGCGGATTCGCCCCTCAAGGTAGGATTCGTCGGACAGTATAAGAGCGGAAAGTCATCTCTGATCAACGCACTGTTGGTATTCGCTGACGAGAAAGAAGGAAACGATCCGTCGAAATACAGGGAGAATCCTCCCAGGGTGACCGACTTCGACCCGATCGACACTCATTTCACTGAGATTGGCTACGGAACGGACAAGGGAGACGATGAGGTTCGAGAGCATGAGCAGCACATCAAGGACCGTCGGCTTCCCATCCGATGGCTCGAAGATCTCCTGCTCGTGGACACACCGGGAAGCGGAGAGCAGGACAGGTATGACCGCCTGGTACACCGTTATTTGAGGCAGTGTGACGTTCTCCTGTATTTATTCCCGGTTCACCATATGCTGGACAGCTCTGACCGCGCGACCATTGAGGGCAAGATTAAAGACATACCAAGCGTGAAAATGCAGGTTCTGATCACCCACGAGGACCGTGTTGCGCAGCGGTATCCTAGCGACGCAGATAAGGTCAAGCATCGACTGGTCGCGAACCTCAAGGATAGGCTTGAGAAGGCCGTAGGTTTGCGCTTGGACGCAGAGCCGATGTGGGTTGATTCATACAATGACCAGGGGGGTTCCCATCTGTACAACTGGATTGCTCAGCTGAAGCATGAAAAACTGGGCCTCAGGGGCGCGCTTCTGCGTGACAACGCCAAACGACTCGAGAAGATGTACAGTGACTACCTCAAGAAATGGGAGGCGCTTCGAAACACCGTGGCCCAGGCTGTGGACTCCGTGTTTGAACCTCTTGCGTCTCTTTTGGAGAAGACGCGCAAAGATGCACAGACATGGAGTGCAAGGCTCGGAGATCGCGTCTCTAAACAGGTCCAGGCCAAGGTCACCGCTGCCTACCTTCTTCGCGAGATTGACCGGACCGATGACGACGACTTTCTCTGGAGGCGAAACCCGAATCCCGAGAGTCATGGCATCGCGGGTCATATGTTGGCTGCTCGTCGGATGCAAACGCGGCCGCCTGAAGACGGGGGTCTTGCTGAATCGAAACATGACTCCTTCGGGTTCTTCCTCAAGTCCGTTGTCCGCTCGTCTGTCCACGAGCGCCGGTTTCAAGAAATCGAACGACTCATCAGGCCGCATCTCGACCCTTCCGCGAAGCCCAGTTTCCGGGCCGCAGAGGATCTGGTGGATAGGGTGGCTCGCTTCGCTCGCACAAATCACAACGCTCACTCCTTCATCGGCCCACTTTCGCAGGATATAGAACGGCGCGCTAAGGAAACGTATCGAATCAGTCTGGAGGAAAAGATCGAGCACGTCTCGAAGGTGGCAGAAATCTTGGCGCAACATGCTCGCGACAAGTCTGGATTCCGGGAGCGTTTCGTCAAATCCATCGCGGATGATCTTGAGGAAGCAACTCGAGACCACGAGAACCAATATGAAGAGATCCAGAGTGTCATCCTCACCCAGAAATGTGAGGCAGCGCGGGAGAAGTGGAAGGGCAGCGTCGGATCTGACATCGACTTGGTTCCCAAGCATATGCAAGCCGAAACGCCTGACGTTGGCGAAGATTCGGTGGTCCCCGAGCGTGAAAAGCATGACCTCTCCGTGCATCTCGACAAGTTCGTGGATGGCCTCGCAACAGCCGTTCGGGCACACCAAAACGCGATTGAAAACGCATGGGCCACGTTCCCACTACCTGCTGTCGTCGAACAGGTGGTTGCGAAGAACTTGTTCGTGGCGACGCAACACGTGCTAGACGCTACCCGGACAGATCTGCGCGAGTACTGGGAACGCCGCAAGGCGCATGCCCGGCAACTCGTGGGCGCACTCATCGCCCTGATGCTTCTCATTCCCGCCTATTACGTTGTTGCAGTCCGACGCGACATTCTCGCGCAGTTCGGATGGGAGTTCATGACCGACTTCCGTGCACCTCTCGCTGGCGCGCTGCTGGCTGTTCTGTCCGGCTACGCTTTGTATTGGTGGTCAGTGAAAGGGAAATTGTCTCTCGAGCGGGACGACTGGGCGCGTGTCACGGATGTCGGTGAAAGGGGTGCGCCGCATCTTCCGCCTCCCCTTCCAGGCCACCGGTGGTTCGGGCGGGCCCGCACGCGTGCCCATCCTACGGCGAATCGGGCATTGGATGTGATAACGGGGGAGGTGAATTTCGCAGCCAAGCGAATTGAAGAGGACTGCTTCCAGATGGGATCGCAGTTCGAAATCCACGTGAAGGAGATTGAGGACGAAAGCCGGAAGTCGATTACTGAAACGGCGCAGGCGTCTTCGGTAAGCGTGGGCGACTTCTTGCGTTTGCATAAATCCGAGAGTCGCGCCGCAGATCGGGTCACGGTGTTTGTCGACACGGTTTCAGAGCAATTGAAGAAGTGGCACGATGTTGAGGTAACACGTATTGAGCACATCGAACAGTATTGCGAGGAAATGCGTACCGGTTTGGATAAGTTGTCGTCGGCTTGCGACGCTTTTAACGGGCCGCCTCCGACTCCGGGATAGCAAGACGCTCTGTCGGGCGTGTCTTATGCGCAAGAACTACATGTGTCGTTTTGATGGTGCGTGGCGCAGTGAAGTGCGGCTGCGCAAAGCGTGTCCGTTCAACCGCGCATGAAGAAAGGGCGACGCCCCCTGAACCGTTCTCCCCCCAGCGCCGTTCTCTTTGTGTCCGCGCTGGCGACGCAACGGCCCCCGACGCGCGGCTGGGCGCAGCCCCAGGGTGGGGGGAGCGCGTGCCGCACGATGCTTGGACCGGCTTGCCCAGACCGCTGGGTGCGGCCCACCCCGCCCCGTTGGTCCCATGCGTCTCATGGGTTCTATTGGTCCCATCGCCCCAGACCGCTGACCCCCCGTCCTTCGGCCGGATGTGAAAAAAATCACGTCCCGCGCTCCGGCGGTCTCTTCTCGCGGGGGTGGCTACACTATGATACCGTGCCGTTCGTCGCCGGGCGGCGGCGCTTCCGCGCCGCTCGCGGCGACCACGTCGCCGCGGCATAGAACAACTCGTGCACCCACATCCGCCGCTCGGCCGGCGGACGACCGGCCGGGCGCGTCAGGGAGGGCTTCGCCAGGCGGCGCCGCGCCTCGTTTTTCTTCAACCGGAAGGCGTAGTGAACATCTTGTTCCTCCAGCGCGGCGAGCAGGTCTTCGTCGGGCATGCCCGCGTCGCCGCACACATTGACCGCGCGTCCGAGACGCTTCTTCGCCTCGGCGATCACGGGCAGCAGGTGCTTCACCACGCCGTTCGCCGTGTGCACGTTGCCCGGCCGCATGTCGGCGCGAAGCCAGT
>JACQVU010000264.1 GCA_016209585.1 Planctomycetota bacterium | reverse complement strand
GTTCCATCCGGCTCGACGCGGCGAACGTCACCAACGCCAACAACACGGCGGCGGCCCTCAGCGTGGCCGGGGGCGTCGCGGGGAAAGACAACAACAGCGCCAGCACGGCCGACGGCGGGGCCGGAGCGCCCGGTTACGTCCGGGCGAACACGGGCGTCGTCGGCACCACGGTGTCGCCCAGCAACGTTTCGCCCTCAACGGCGCTTTCGCTGGGAGAGGCTGCCCGCCTGCTCTCCGCGCCCACCACGGAGATGTCGATCGACACCGTAGCCCCCGGCGCGCCGACGATCACCGTCACTTCGCACCAGGCGCCGCCGGCGATGAACCGCGCGACGAAGGTGGACGCCGATTTCGGCAAGGCCACGGCCACGCCGACGCCGGACCACTTCTTTTATCTGATCACGTTGAACCCGGCGGCCACGGCGGCGGAGATTCAGGCCGGCACGCGCAGCGACACGGGCGTGATCAACGACGCCACCGCGGTCACCGGCGGCGGCACATGGTACCTGCACGTGGTGTCGGCCAACTCGTCGAACCTGCTCTCCACCTCGGCGAAGAAAGACTTCACGGTGGACCCTTATCCCTTCATCACCAAGCGGGAGACGGCGGACACGAACGGCAACGGCAAGATCGACGCCGTCGTCTTCACGCTCAACGAGAAGGTGAACGACGACTTCGGCGACCTGGTTGTCGAGGTCACGGGCTACACGGTCACCGCCGTCAACAGCGGGGCGACGGCGAAAGACGCGATCATCACGGCGACGCTTCAGGAAGGAGCAGCCACCGACACCGGCGCGACGCCTCCCGTGCTGGTGAAGGCGAACACGAAACTGGTGGAAGACACTCCGCCCTCCGGCCAGACCGCCGGGCCGCTGCAGCCCGAAGCGGCGGCGGTGAACGCCACCGACGGCGCGCCGCCGTTGATGACCGTCACGCTGCCCACGGCGACCTCCACGCAGACCTCGCTGAACATGGACTACACGCTCAGCGAGACGTTGAAGGAACTGACCATCATCTGGACGGAGGTCGGCACCACCATCGACGCCGGGTCGCCGCACAACGTGCTGATGACCACGGCGGCCGACCTCGCCTCCGGCGCGCACACGGGGGTTCTGCCCAGCCCCCAGCCGGCGCTGATCAAGGGGGCGAAGTACAACTTGAGCATCTCGCCGAAAGACCTGGCGGGGAAGACGCCAGCCGCCCCCGTGACGATCACCGGCGTGACCTACAACCTGCCGGTGATCTTCAACACCGCGCCGGCGTCGGGGGCCAATGTCTCGCTGCCGCGCGTCTCGTACAACCTGTCGCAAGTGGCGCAGGCGTTGCGCGTCACCTGGACGCGCACCGGCGGCACGGCTGACCCGGCATCGCCCCAGATCACCAACCTCACCGGCGCCAACCTCAACGCCGGCGCGCACACCAACGTCACGCTGGCCATCGCGCCGGTCGACGGCGCCGTCTACGACGTGGCCTTCGACGTGACCGACTCCGGCGGCGCGCCCGTGCCCACCGTGAAGTCCACGGGGGTGAACTACGACACCCGCGCGCCCATCATCTCCCAGCGCAAGGCGCTGGACACCGACGGCAACGGCAAGATCGACACCATCCGCGTCACCTGCGATGAGCCGATCAACGACGCCTTCGCCGGCGCCACCGTCACGGTCACCGGTTACACCGTGAAAACCGTGGCCACCGGCGCCGCGCCCAACGACGCCATCTTCGACGTGACGCTCACCGAACTCGCCGTGGATCCCAGCCAGACCCCGTCCACCAAAGTCTCCCCCAACAACACGCTGGCCGACCGCGCCGGGAACCTGCTGGTGGCCGACCCCACCAACGTCGTCGCCACCGACGGTGTCAACCCGGTGCTGTCCGGTCTTTTCCCGGCCAAGGACGGTTGGGTCGGCGCTCCCAAGGTGGACTACCGCCTCAACGAGGTGTTCGCGTCGCTCAGCGTGGTGGTGACCCGCACCGGCGGCTCGGCTGACGCCGGCTCCCCCTACACCGTGAACTTCACCTCTTCCGCGGACCTCCTCGCGGGCAACCATCAGGGGGTAGACGTCTCGGCCGTGCTGGCCAACGGCTTCGTCGAAGGGGCGGTCTACTCGCTGGCGTGGAGCGGCGCCGACGTCGCCGCCCTCACCGTCTCCCAGACCGTCACCAATGTCACCGGCGACCGCACCGCCCCGACCGTGTTGGCCCGTGACTTGGTTGACAACGACAACAACGGCCTCACCGATCGCGTCCTGATCCGCTGCTCCGAACCCCTCAACGACCGCTTCTCCGGCCTGGCGATCACGGTGACGGGCTTCACGGTCGACGCCCAGCCCTTCGAAACCGGCCCGGTGGCCAACGACGCCGAGTTCTTCGTCCGCCTGGTGGAAGGCGCTCAGAACCCCGCCAACGTCACCATCCAGATCACGGCCAACGTCGCGCTCGGCGATCGCGCCAACAACCTGCTCGCGGTTGAAGGCGCCGCCTCCCCAGCCTCAGACCGCACGGCCCCGGCCTTCTCCAACGTCTCCCCGGCCAACAATCGCGGCATCAACGCCGTCCAGATGGGCTGGACGCTGTCCGAGGCCGTCGCCGCCGCCACCGCCACCTTCACCCGCATTTCCGGCGCGGCCGACTCCGGCTCGCCCTACGTCGTCACCCTCGCCGGCACAGACCTCGCGGCCGGCGCGCGCGCCTTGGGGCCGCTCGCGCCCGCGCCGTCGCTCGTGGATGGAACCACCTACACCATCGCCCTCGTGGCCACCGACGCCGCCGGCAACAAGGGCACCCCCTTCACCGTCGTCGGCGTCGCCTTCGACACCACCCCGCCCCAGATCAGCGGCTTCTTCCCCACCGACAACGCCACCACCAACGGCTCGCTCATCACCTACACGCTCAGCGAACGTCTCACCGCCGCCACCATCACCTGGACCCAGATTGGCGGCACGGCCGACCCGCTCTCGCCGCACACCGTCACCTTCGTCGGCTCCGAACTGACGGCCGGCGCGCATGACTCCGTCCTGCTCGCCAACGCCCCCGTGCTCACCGACGGGGCCATCTACAACGTCGAGTTCTCCGGCAAGGACGTCGCCGACAACCTCTCCAACGTCGTGAAAGCCCAGAACGTTCAAGTCGGAACCGCGGCCTCCGGCGGGGGAAACCTCAAACCCTTTGAAAACACCACCGGCGCGCCCGCCACCGTGAACTTCTGCGGCACGTTGGCCGACGGCGGCCCCGGCTCAGCCGCCGGCTCATGGCGCGCGGCGGCGGGAATGCTGCTCCCCGCGCTGGGCTGCCTCCTCTTCCTGCTCTTCTCCCGCCGCCGCCTCTGATGCGCCGTCCCCACCATCTCCCGCCGCTTCGGTTCGCCCTTCTTGGCTTGGCGCTGGCCACCGCCGCAGCCGCCGTCGCCGCCACCGTTTCGCCGCTGCGGGCGGAAGAGGTTTTCGCGACCCGCGCGTGGCAGATCCACAGCCGCCGTGCGGCGAACATCGACCGCGCGCTGGAGGCGGCGCCGACGTACGGCGTCAACCAGTTGCAACTGTCGCACAACCTGATCATGGACGTTGACGAGATCAACCGTTCGCCCACGCGCCAGGCGCAGATCAACTCCATCGTCCGCCGCGCCCACGAAAAGGGGCTGAAGGTCTCCGTCTGGGCGCACGAACTGGTCGTTCCCGGCGGCAAGAAGGTCGCCGCCTTCGACCTCGACCCCGACGGCGGCGGCAAGGAGTTCTGGGCCGCGCGCCGCCAGGCTTACCGCGACTTCTTCAGCCACTGCCCCGACGTCGACGCCATCGTCCTCCAGTTCGGCAGTTCCCAGGTGGAGGTGTGGCACGTGCTGCCAGCCTCCGACTGGAACCGCGCCAACACCGGCGCGGCCCGCGTCAAACTCACTATTGACCAGGTGCGCGCGGTGGTCGCGGGCGAGTTCCACCGCGAACTCATCGTGCGCGATTTCAACCATCGCCCCATCGAGCAGCAATGGCTCATGGAGGCGTTCGACGGATTCAAGCCCGGCGAGATAACGCTCATGCCCAAGGTGGTGCCCCAGGACTGGGAGCCGTTCTACCCCCACAGCCCGGTCTTCCTTCGCGCTGGCGGGAAGGCCACGGTGACCGAATGGGACATCGCGGCCGAGTACTGCGGCCAGTCCGCCTTCCCGTTCGTGATGATCGATGAAATCCGCTGGCGGCTCGACCACCAACTCCAGCACGGCGTGACCGGCTACGTGCTGCGGGTGGAGCGCGGCGACCAGACCATTCTGGGCACCCCCAACGAGTCCAACGCCTACGCTTTCGCGTGCTTCTCTCGAAACTCCCGCGAAGACCCCGGGCGCGTCCTTCTCGACTGGACGGCAAAGACCTACGGCCTGGACCGGAACGGCCCCGACGCCGCGGCGCTGGCCGGCGCTTTGCGCGACACCTACGACGCCGTGCGCAAGATGTACTACGTCCGCGGCTTCTGGTGCCTCGAAAAAGGCTCCGACGTCACCACCTCCGGCGCGGCCCCCGCCCTGCTCGACGGCCGCTCGCTGGCGCTCTGGGATCCCGATTACGCCGACTGGCACGCGGAGCTCAAAGCCCCCACCCCCCGCGTCCTCGACGAGATCGTCCATGAGAAGGAAGAGGCCAAGGCCATCGCCGACCGCTGCCTCGCCACGGCCCGCGCCATCCAGGCGCGCGCGGCCAATGAGCGGCTGGCGGCGCTCGTCAAGCAGTTCGAACACCTGCGCGTCTGCGCCCGCGTCTGGCGCCACCTCGCCGAATCCATCTTTCGCCACCAACTGCTGAAGCGCGAGCCGTCCGACGAGCAGCGCGCATGGCTCGAAGGCAGCCTCGCCGAACTGGAGCGGCTCGCGGCCGAGATTGAACAGGCCCACGGGCCGAACTTCTCGCCCGGCAACCCCCGCCGCATCCGCGCCGCGGTGGCCGACATCCGGAAGCGCCTGGACCCCTTCGCCGGCGAGCCGCGCGTCCGCGACCTTGCCCTCATCACCGACGTGCGCGTCACCACCGTGACCGACCAGGCCGCGACGATCTCCTGGCGCGCGCCGTGGGCCGCGCGGGGCTTCGTCGTCGAATACGGCAAGAAGCGCCCGCTGTACGGGCGGCGTCTCGCCGTCCGGCCCGACGCCGCGAACGAGGGTCGCTACACCGCCACGCTGGAGGGGCTTCCGGCCGACGATGTGACGTTTTTCAGGATCGCCGGCCGCCCCGACGGTCAAGACGCCCCCTACGCCATCACCGGCGACTACTGGGCGCGCACCGCGCGGTGACGCCACCCGAACAGGCGGTCAATACCGGTAGTGGTCGGCCTTGTACGGCCCCGCCGGATCGACGTGGATGTAGGCCGCCTGTTTCGGCGTGAGCGTGGTGAGGCGCACGCCCAGTTTCCCGAGGTGGAGGCGGGCGACTTCCTCGTCGAGTTTCTTGGGGAGCATCGTGACGCCGATCTCGCGCCGGTGTTGCCAGAGATCGATCTGGGCCAGCACCTGGTTGGTGAACGACGACGACATCACGAAACTGGGGTGGCCGTTGGCGCAACCCAGGTTCACCAGCCGCCCCTCCGCCAGCACGATGATGGCCTTGCCGTTCTTGAAGGTGAAGATGTCCACCTGCGGCTTCACGTTCGTCCGGGTGGTGGCGGCGGCCAGGCGATCCACCTGGATCTCGTTGTCGAAGTGGCCGATGTTGCAGACGATGGCATTGTGCTTCATCTTCTGCATGTGTTCGAGCGTGATGACGTCGGTGTTGCCGGTGGCGGTGACGAAGATGTCGGCCGCGCCGGCCGCGTCGTCC
This sequence comes from Planctomycetota bacterium, assembly GCA_016209585.1. Lineage (GTDB taxonomy): Bacteria > Planctomycetota > UBA8742 > JACQVU01 > JACQVU01 > JACQVU01. Next base: position 63 of record JACQVU010000264.1, on the reverse strand, counting down.
ATGGTGACGACCTGGTAGCCGTCCATGGCCGCCTGCAGCGCGCAGATGGGATCGATCTCGGTG
>JACQVU010000233.1 GCA_016209585.1 Planctomycetota bacterium | reverse complement strand
GGCCTCGGTCTCTTCCGTCGCATTCAGCCCGGACGGGGCGCGGGTGGCGTCGAAAGATAAAGGCGGCGCCGTGCTGATGTGGGACGCGGTGAAGGGCGAGCAGATCGAAATGGCGGCGGAAGAAGGGAAGGCTCTCTTCAAGGCCTGGTCGCTGGCCGCCATCGGCGCATCTGGCGAACCGATGCGGCATCCGACGTTGGGCGCGGTGATTCTGGAGGGCGAGGTCGAGTGGCGCACCGCGTGGTGGGACAAGGAAAAGGACGGGAACGGCTTGCCGAAGAAGGTGTCGGCGATTCTCGACCAATGGGAACGCGACATCGGCATGCGCGTCAATCTGTCAACCGGCATGATCGAACGCATTCCCACCCCCGGCAGCGCGTACGCGGGCGACGCGAAGATCGCGGCGCGGTGCAAGTAGGCGTTCATAATCATGCATGATCTCGTTCTGACGAAGATACGGGAGAGAGTGAAGACGGGGGACTACGTCATGACCCGCCACGCTCTTCACGAAATGGACGACGACGATCTCATGCTCGCCGATGTCGAAGGGTGTATGATGAACGGAGAGATCGTCGAGCGTCAGCGCGACCTGTCAACCGGGGAGTGGAAATACCGCCTGAGCGGCGCGGCCTTGAACGGGGATCCGGTGGAAGTCATCGCCAAACTGGGGCCGACCGGGAAGATCGTGGTCATCACGGTTTTCCGATTTCAACGAGGCGAGCAACCATGATTTGCGACATCTGCGGACGGGAGGGCGCGGTTCTACGGCATGTGGCTGAAACCTTCGGACGGGACGTTGATCTTCTGGTTATCGAGAAAGTGCCCGTCATCAGCTGCGCCAGTTGCGGGGAAAGCTACTTCACCGCGGAAACTCTCCGTCGCGTGGAGCAACTGAAAGCCGAACGCGCGCGTGTCGCGATCCGCCGCACGGTGGACGTCGTGGAATTCGTTTGACCGCCGGCCTACCCGGCAAGGGCGCGGTCATCCTCGAAGGCGAGGTCGCCTGGCGCACCGCCTGGTGGGACAAGGAGAAAGACGCCAACGGCGTGTCGAGAGTCCGCGCCCGTTCTTCATCACGCCCCGTCTCAGTCATCGGCGTCGCTTCGGGATTTTCGTGGAGCAGACGTGCGCGAAGCCGCGAGTGGCACGGCGTTCGATCGGGGAAACAGGATCGGTGACATGATGCGTTCGTCCAAGATGAATCTGCGCCCGGCTGGAGGCAGGCACGACTGGAGAGCGGGCTTCCCAGTTGTCCGCGTGGGGCGGGTGGGGTAGATTGCGGCCGACAGTACGGTTAGGTGGGGAGAGGCTTTCCCGGCGGGCGAAGCGGCCGCCAGCGGGAGAACTGGAGCGTCACCATGTGGTCGAACTTTCCACGTCGCGCGCGTTTTCTCGCGGTGTTGGCGGTGGCGATCGTCACCTGGGCGGGGTCGCCGGCGTGTAACGACTCGGGATCCGGCGAGGGCGGCGCCGGCGCCGCCGGCCGGAAGATGAAGTTGGTGCTGGCCCACGTGCTGCCGGAGGCGCACCCGGTGCACAAGGCGATGGTGCGGTTCGGGGAGATCGTGGGGGAGAAGAGCGGGGGGCGCATCACCGTGACGGTGCGGGGGGCGCAACAGGTGGCGGGCAGCGAGAAGGAACTGATCCAGAAGGTGAAGCAGGGCGACGTGCACCTCATCAAGACCTCGGCGACCACGCTGGAGAGCCACCGCGAGTCGATGGGAGTCTGGGCGCTGCCCTTCCTCTTCCGCGACCGGGAGCACTACGACAAGGTGGTGAACGGCGAGGCCGGCGCGAGGCTGCTCGACGACCTGGCCGAGGCTGGCAGCGGGATGCGGGGGGTTGGCTACTTCGAGGCTGGGGCGCGGAGTTTCTATTTTCGGGAGAAGGTCAACGGGGCCGCGGCGCTCGTCGGGCGGTCGATCCGGGTGCAGAAATCGCCGGTGATGATCAAGGCCATGGGCGCGCTGGGAATGAAACCGCAGGACATCGACTGGGACCAGGTGATTGTGGCGCTGCAGAACGGGCGTGTTGACGGCGCGGAAAACAACTTGCCGTCGTTCGTCGACGCCGATCACTACAAGTACTGCAAGTACTACTGGCTGGACGAGCACACCCGCGCGCCCGACGTCCTGGTCATGAACGACGACGTGTGGAAGATGCTGACCGCCGACGACCAGAAGATGGTGCGGCTCGCCGCGCGGGAGGCGGCGCAATACCACGAAAAACTCTGGCAGGAGGCCGAACAGCGGGCGCTTCGCACCCTTCTGGAACATGAGGTGCTGGTGACGCGCCCCACCGACGAGGACCTCGCGGCCCTCCGCGAGAAGGCCGCGCCGGTCTACCAGGAGGTTTCCGCGCGGCTTCGCTCCCTGGCCGACGAAATCCGGGCGGTGAAGTGAAGCCCGGCCGCCCGGCGGCTGAATCCGAACGTCGCGATGGCCGCTTATCATCGTTTCTGCGACTGGCTGGCCCTGGCGCTGGGGATCGCGGCCGGAGTGGTCTTCTTCGCGCAGGTGGCCATGATGTGCGCCAGCGCCTTTATCGCTACCTTCCCACCGGAGGGCAGCATGGGCGCGCCGTGGCTCTCGGAAATGACCATCCAGGGACTGTACTGGCTGGGGTTCATGGGGGCGGCGCTGGCGGTGCGCCATCGCGCCCACCTGGGGCTGGACGCCCTCAGCCGTCTGGCGCCGCCCTGGGGGCGGAGGGCGCTGGGGGCGGTCACCTGGGTGGTGGTGGCGGCGTTCTCGGTGGAGTTCGCCCGGCGCGGGTATCTGTTTCTCGCCCGGACCGCGCGGGGGGGCGAGGTCCTGCCGGGTTCGGGCCTTCCCCAGGCGCCCTTCTACTGGTGCGTGGTGATCTCCGGCGCGGCCAGCGCGGCCTTCGCGGTCGACCATCTGCTCGGCCTGCTCGCCGGGGAAACGCCGCGCCCGGACCCTGACGGGCGCGCCGACCAGGAGGCCGCATGAGCGCCCTGGCCTGGCTGCTGTTGGTGTTCGTCGTTCTCCTGATCCTCGACGTTCCGGTGGCCTACGCGGTGGCCTGCGCCTCGCTGGCCGGCTACGTGGCGCTGGAGCAGACCGAGTTCCCGCCGCGCAGCCCGATGGCGCTGGTGAACGACATGGTGAACGGGGTGGGGAAGTTGTCGCTGATCGCCATTCCGTTCTTCATCTTCGCCGGCAATCTCATGGGGCAGGGCGGCATCGCCGACCGGCTGGTGGCCTTCTCGCGCGCGGCGCTTGGCTGGCTGCCGGGCGGCCTCTCCTACGTGAGCGTGGGGTCGAGCATGCTGTTCGGCGGCGTCTCCGGCAGCGCGGTGGCCGACGCCTCGTCGGTGGGGTCGATCATGATTCCGGCCATGACGCGCGCCGGGTACCCGCGGGAGTTCTCGGCCAGCGTGACGGTCTCGGCGTCAACGCTCGGGCTGATCATTCCGCCGTCCAATACCATGATCCTCTACGCGGCCATCACGGCGGGGCTGACGCGGCCGGCTGGCTTCGCGGACGTGGCTTCGCCGGCCTATCTGGGGGTCGACTGCAGCGCCACCACCATGTTCCTGTGCGGCTTCATCCCCGGGGCGCTCACCGCCGTGGCCCTCATGGCCGTGTGCGCCCTGACCGCCTGGAAGCGCGGCTTCCCGCGCGAGTCGTTCGCCGGGGCGCGGGCGCTGGCCCGCGCGTTCATCCAGGCCATGCCCGCCGCCGGGTTGCTGCTGCTGATCATGTCGGGCATTCTTCTCGGCTGGTTCGACGCCGAGCAGTCCGCGGCCGTGGCGGTGATCTACGGCCTGGTCATCGCGCTGCTGGTCTACCGGGAGATCGGGCTTCGCCAAACGGCCGCCATCGTGCGCGAAACCGCGGTGACCACCGGGGTGGTCTTCATGCTCATCGCGGCCTCCATGGCCATGAAGAACGTGCTGGTGGCCACCGACGTGGTGGACGACTTAAAAGATTGGTGCCTCTCGGTTTCCAGCAACCGCTTCGCCTTCCTGCTGGCGTTGAACGTGTTGCTGCTGATCGTCGGCACCTTTCTGGACATGACGCCGGCCATGCTCATCTTCACGCCGATGTTCCTGCCGGTGGCGATGGAGTACGGCATTCATCCCGCGCACTTCGGCATGGTGCTGCTCGTCAACCTCTGCATCGGCCTCTGCACGCCCCCCGTGGGGAACTGCCTCTTCGTCGGCTGCACGGTGGCCAAGGTGCCGATCTCGCGCGTCGTCCGGCCCATGCTTCCGTTCTACGCGGCCATGATCATGGTGCTGCTGGTGGTCACCTACTTCGAGGACGTGAGCCTCTGGCTGCCCGCCCACGTCCGGGCGTCGCCCGCGGCGCGATAGCCGGGGCTTGATCTTCCCGCGCGACGACGCGCGGCGGGCGACGTGGAACTGGTCGCGATCGAGAAGTTTCCGCGCCAGCGGCTGAGCGACCACAAATGCGCTGCTCGCGGCCGTCGGTGGCGGGGAGGATCACGTCGGTGCTCTGAATGCGGCTCAACTCGGTGAGGATGGTCGCCGGGCTGTTGCCCAGGCCGGCG
>JACQVU010000232.1 GCA_016209585.1 Planctomycetota bacterium | reverse complement strand
CTGTAGCCCATTGAGAGTGGTTTTCGCGTAACTCCCCACGGAGCAACAGGCTCGGACGTGTGATCCCTATGTACAAGATACATCTGCGCCCCGTGGACGCGATGGCTGAGAGCCTGTTTCGGTGGGCGCTTCGCCCGCGATCCCGAGCGAGAGCGTGCCGGGCAAGGAGGGCGAAAGGCGAGTTGTCAGGCGTCGGTTTCCACGCTCCACTCGTGGGACTTCCATCCGACCGTTTGCGCGAGTTGTTTGCAATACGTAAAGATACTGTCGGCGCTCAAGTTTCCCTCAAAGTACACGTCGGCGCGGAGTTCTTTCGGGGTCCGTAATTCGCTGCCGGAACGCTTGACGAGGTCCGGGAACTCGTTGAATAAGTTGTCTACCACGTCGTCTCCAAGGCTGGTGACCTGCTCAAGCGTGTGCCGCAAGACTTCCTGCCAGGTCCGAACATCGAACGTCTGACCATACACGAACAACCGCTTGGGTTTCGTTCCCTTCACGGAAGTAGGACGCGACACGGCGGACTTCGCGACGAAGCTCGGCCAGACGCGCAGCGCCAAGTCAGCCAGCGTTCCGGCCCGCTGTTCAATCTCCGGTTTCGTCCACTGCTCGCTCTTGGCGATTTCCGCGTTCAGGACAAGCCTGCTGTCGCGAAGAATCTTCCTCTTCTCTGGGAAGGGGCTGTTCGAGAGCGCGGGGTTGTATCCGGTCAGCGTGAGATTCCCGATCGTGTGTAAAAGGGTGCCATGGGTCTCTTCTGCCTCATCACCCAGGTGTTCGCGCCACCAGTCGTTCAGCGTCTGGGGCATGACGTGTTCGATCTGAAGGTCGGTAAGGGCCACGCGCTCCGCCCCGGCTTGGGAAGATTCCAGCATTTCAAGAATGAGCTTCGCCCGTTGACGAGCCTCTCCCGCCCCATACAGTTTGCGCCTCTTCAGTTCGGACGCGAATTCCTCGTCCCCAGGGTAATTCCTCGATCCCAGCACCTCCTTCACTCCTTCAGACAGGGGCGTGAACAGGTCGGCCTTGCGATACAACGCCGTGAAAATCTCGTTGAGCTCCGCGCGTTTCTCTCCGCAGACGTACCTCCGAACGATGAAGTTCTCGATGATATCAAGGATGCGGACCACCTCGTCCTCTCCCAACTTCCCGGACGCACGATCTTCGAACACCCGCAGGAGGAATGGATAGCACACGGTCGCGCGCAAACACTCAAGGCGAACGAGACGTTCACGCACAACCGCGGACTCCTCCCGTTCGGGGTGGATGAATCGCTCGTAATGTTGAGCCACGCGAACGAGGTCATCGAGTTCTCGCTCGGCAGAATTCCTGCCCTCCCTCTCGACCTCGTTCTTGTCGGCAGAATTCCTGCCCTCCTTCTCGACCTCGTTCTTGAGGGTGAAATACACGCTCGCTTCCCTGACAAACCGACCGCGGCGAATGAGGAAGTGCCGAAGGTACGCCTCCATGGAATCGCGTCCGATCGCTTGCTCCATGGGAATCCACTTCTTCTCATACACCTCATCATGCCGCTTCGCGTCGATACTCATGAAAAAGAAGTTACGAACCAAGTCCGATTGCGTCAGCGGCTGCCCTTTCGCATTCAGGCTTTCGAATATCGCGTAGGGATTATCGTCGCCTTCGAGGACGATGCTCACGAGAAGAATCCGGCTCACGATTGACTTGGTGAGCGCATCGAGTTGGTCGATGGAATGCCCTCGCAGCATTCGACAAAAGTACTGATACGCCGCATGCACCTGGCTCGCCGACCCATCCTTTTTTCGATCTATGACCGCCACGAACGCGGCTCGGTCGCTGGGCGCGGGTGTTTTCCCCTGGGGCGGCAACAACTTGTACCGGTCGGTGCCGTCTTGGAATCGATTTGTGAGGTAGAGTTCGTGAATGGAATCGGCCAACTTGTTGGCGGCGTCGATGTCCCGCGCACGATCGCGGATCGCCGCCAACACCAGCAGAAGGGTGGTGAGTCGCTGTTGTCCGTCCACGAGAAGCCACTTTGTCACGCCTTCCGGGACGGAATGGGCTGGCGCGGTGACGATCGCTCCCATGAAATGCTTCGGCAGCATGCGCGAAGTCTCCGGCCGAACGAGCATCTCCAGATCGTCCCATAGGGTGTCCCAGGAACCGCGCTCCCATGTATAGGGGCGTTGAAAGTGAGGCACCAGGAACTGGCTGGTTCCCTCAATGATGTGAACGAATTCCGTCTCGCGAGCATTCATGTCAGGGAACCGTTTACCCCCGATCCCGCTCACTCGTCCTTCCAGACCGGCGGGCGGCGCGCGATGAAGGCCTCGATCCCCTCGTTGCCGTCATGGCTTGGTAACAGTTTGTCAAGATACCGCCGCTCCGCGCCGTCCAGCGGGCCGGCGAGGGCGTCGGCGAGGCCGGAGGCGTCGCGGCAGGCCCGCGCCGCCTGACGCAGCGAGAAGGCCGAAAGCGGCGCCAGGTGCTCGCGGTAAAAGGCCAGCAACGCGGCTTCGGGATCCTCCGGCCCGTCGAAAAGCCGCGTGAGGAACCCGACGCGCTCCAGGGTCTTGGCGTCCACGCTCTCGCCCGTGAGCAGCATCCGCTCGGCCAGCGCGCCGGGCAGGCGCGCCGCGCCCACGGCCGCGAAGACCGGCGGGAAGACGCCCAGTTTGATCTCCGGGCAGCCGAAGAGCGCGTTGGCGGTGGCGAAGACGAAGTGACAGCAGAGCGCGACCTCGAACGCGCCGCCCAGGCACTTCCCCTCGACCAGCGCGGCCACGGGCGCGGGGAAGCCCGCCAGCGCGCGAATCATCCGGTGGAAGGAGGCCAGCATGGTCCGGGCTTCGCCGGCGCGGTGTTCGGGCACCGAAGCGCCGAACGAAAAATTCCCCCCCGCGCCGCGGATCACCACCAGCCGGAGGTGGCGGTCGCCGGCGTGGGCTTCGAGCGTGGCGCGCAAGTCGTCCATCACCTGCCGGGTGAGGACGTTGCCCTTGCCGGCGTTGATGACCACGCTCAGCAGCGTGTCATTCTCGCGCCGGGAGACGTCGAGAAGGGGAGAGGCCGAAGTGCTCAGGAGATTCCGAACGGAGGAAGGAATCAGCCCGCCTTCGTTTCACCGGCGGCGGGCGCGGGAGGCGCCTGGCTCGCGCTGGAACGGTGGAAAAAGAGGCGCGCCGCGCTGATTTTCCGCGTTGTCAGCCCGTGGTCGAAGTACCAGTCGCTCTGGCGCTGGATGAGTTCCACGGGACCTTCGTCGCCGCGCAGGAGATCGGTCCGGCGCAGCGTCAGGTTCGGCACGGCCAATTGCTCCTGAACGTACCGGTCGAAGGCCGCCCCGGCCCGCGCCAGCATCCCCCCGTCGCGCGCCGCGACGGGCAATTGCAACGCGGGGTCTCCCGCGAAACGAACGAGCGCCAGATGAAGCGGCTTCAGCGTGGCCGCCGGCGCCGTCGGCGCCTCTCCGACGACCATCAGCGGCATGCCCGCGTCGTCCGTCACCGGCCCGGCCGGCGGAGCGGCGCGGCAGCCGCCCACCCCGGCGACGATGACCGCCAACCCGATGGCGAGGAACGAGAACCAATGGTTCATCGCTGCTCCTTTTCCTTCAGCACGCGCCCCGAGACACAACACGGGGCCGCGCGACCGCATCGAGGCGGCCCCATAGCGCCCAGAGTATTATACGGGCCGACTTGCCTCACGCACGGGAAAAGGCGCATGGGCGATCTGCCAGAGGTAGAGCGACGCCACGCTGCGCCACGGCGCCCAAGGCTCCGCGCGCGCGGCGGCGGCGGCGGGCGTGGCCGGGGCGACGCCGTCGATCCGCGCGATGCCGGCGCGCAACGCCAGGTCGCCGCAGCTGAACACGTCGGGCCGGCCGAGCACGAAGATCAGGAACATCTCCGCCGTCCAGACCCCCACGCCGCGCACGCTCGTCAACTCGGCGATCACGGCCTCGTCGTTCATGCGGGCGAAACGGCGCGGGTTCACCCGGCCGGAGTCAAAGGCCGTGGCCAGCGACCGCAGGTAGTCGGCCTTCTGCCGCGACACGCCGGCCGCGCGCAGCCGGCGGGGGGAGGCGGCCCGAACCTGTTGGGGCGTGGCCACCGGCCGCCGTGCGCCCGGCGGGTTGCCGAAGAGCGCGAAGAAGCGCGCGATGATGGTCCCCGCCGCCTTGGCGCTGAGTTGCTGGGCGATGATCGACTTGCACAGCGACGGGAACGCCGGCCCCTGCCGACGAAGCGGCGCCGGGCCGAGGCGCCGGACCCAGGGCGCCAGCGCGCCGTCCACGCGGCACAGGTGCGCGGCGGCGACCTTCACGTCAGGCGCGGACAGGGGGCGGGGCATCGGCGTCACGCCCCGACGGATTCCAGAACGTCGGTCACGGTCACGCCCTCGTTCTCGGCGCGGAAGGTCAGCGCCAGGCGGTGGCGAAGCACCGGGGCCACGGCGTCCGCGAGGTCGGCCGGGGAGGCGGCCGGCCGGCCGGCCAACGCGGCGAAGCCCCGGGCCGCCTGCAACAGGTGCTGGCCGGCGCGGGGGGAGGGGCCGAGGCGCACGTACTCGCGCACCAGGGGCGGGGCGGCGTCGCCGGCCTCCGGGCGCAACCGGCGGATGAGCCGGTGGGCGCGGTCGGCGAGGTCGGGCGGTATTTCGACGGCGCGGACGGCCTGGCGCAGGGCGAGCAGGTCGTCCCGGGAGGCGACCGGGCCGGCCGGCGGCGGCGCGTGGCCCGAGGCCCGGTGGACGACGGCCAGTTCATCCGGTTCCGCGGGGTATCGGAGATCGACGTTCATGAGGAAGCGGTCGAGGGCCGCCGTGGACAACGTGTAGGCGCCCTCCGTGCGGGAGGCGCCCGCGGTGGTGAGCAGGGTGAACGGTTCGGGCAGCGGGTGGCGCCGGCCGCCGGTGGTCACGGCGCCTTCTTCCATGGCTTCCAGCAGCGCGGCCTGAGCCTTGGGGGTGGCGCGGGTGATCTCGGCCGCGAGGACGACGTTGGCGAAGAGCGGGCCGGGCATGAACTTGAGCAGCCGCGCGCCGGTGCGCGGGTCGCTCCACATCACGTCGGCGCCCACGATGTCGGGCGCCATCAGGTCGGGCGTGCACTGGATGCGACGGTAGAGCAGCGACGTGGCCTGGGCCAGCGTCGCGGCCAGCAGGTTCTTACCGACGCCCGGCTCGCCCGATATGACGATGTGCCCCCCAGCCACGAACCCGGCCAGCAGGTCGCGGACGGCGCCGGCCTGCCCCAGCACGCGGCTTCGCAACGCGGCGCGAAGCCCGTCGATCACGGCGGCGGGGTTGAAGGGCGGCTCGGTCATCGGTCAGTAGCCGTGTTTCTCTTCCGGGAACTGGCCGGCGCGAACCTCGCTGACGAACGCGCCGAACGCCGCGCGGGCGCTCTCCGCAAGGTTGTCGTACACCTTCACGAACCGCGGCCGCAGGTGGCCGCACAGCCCCAGCACGTCGTGCATCACCAGCACCTGCCCGCCGCAGAACCGGCCGGCTCCGATGCCGATGGTGGGAATCGCCAGCGCGGCCGTCACCTTTTGCGCGATGGCCTCCGGCATGCCCTCCAGCACGATGGAAAAGGCCCCGCCCCGCTCGACCGCGCGGGCGTCGGCCATGATGCGCTCCTCATCGCGCTGCGGCACGAAACCGCCGAAGGCGTTCACCGACTGCGGCGTCAACCCCACGTGGCCCATGACCGGCAGACCGATCTCCGTGAGCCGCCGGATGCGCCCTTCGACCGCGGTTCCGCCCTCCAGTTTCACCGCTTCGGCGCCCTCGGCGATAAGCCGCCCGGCGTTGCGGATGGTCTCTTCGTCGCTCACCTGGAACGAGAGGAAGGGCATGTCGGCCACCAGCAGCGCCCGCTTGCGGGCGCGGGCCACCATGCCGGTGTGGTAGGCCATCTGGTCCATGGTCACGCGGAACGAATCCCGCCCGCCCTGCACCACGTAGCCCACCGAGTCGCCCACCAGGATTACGTCCACCCCCGCCTCGTCCATGATTTCCGCGAACGGGAAGTCATAGGCGGTGAGCATGGTGATGCGCTCGCCGGCCTCCTTCATCGCCCGGAGGGTCCTGACCGTGACCTTCTTCGCCCGGGCGTCCATCACCCCTTCGCCCAGATGCCGCGCCCCGCGACGATGGCTTGCGATTCGAGGTCCATGAAGTCGGGGAAGTGCGCGATCCGCTTGTAGCCGCGGTGCACTTCCGCGTGGCCCTCCTGGATGAACATCTCGTTGAACATCACGCCCTCGTCGAACAGCCAGACGTAGGCCAGCTTGTTGCCGAAGTCGTCTTCTTCCTTGTAGTCGAACTCCAGGAACACGTCGCGCCCCAGCAGCCGCTCGCGCGCGAACTCCTCGGCGGCGGGGGTATGGAACGACTTCCGCCCGCGCACTTCGATGGTGTCCACCCCCAGGAGGCGCACCCGCACCGGCGCGCTCTCGCCGCCGGTGTGGGCGTTCACGTCCACCACCAGAATGTCGCCCTCGCGCACCTCCAGCACGCGCATGCGCGGGATGGCCTCCCGCGTGAGCGCGAACACCTCCCCGCACTTCGGGCAGCGCACTTCCGCGCCCAGCATCTCCTTCGGGACCTTCCCGTTGCACCCGCACCCTTCGCATCGCACCGCGTATTTCATGGCGGATCACCAACGTTCACCCAGCACCCAGCGCCCAGCACCGTGAACGCCCGTCAGAATACCCGGCCACCACCGAAAACGCAAAACCCGGCTCCCGGCGCTTGTTCCTTGCGAAATGGCGGGAATGCCGGTACGGTGATCATGCGCGGGCGGGCAGTCCTGAACGACCCCCGCCTGGCCCGCGCGGAAGAGGCGCGCCGGGGCGCGCGATCCGCACATGGGTGACACCGATCCCGGCCGGGAGTCCGGCGAGGGCGCCGGGCGCGTGCAGCGCATCATCCGCGAGGGGGCCGAGCAGACCACGCTCGACGACCTCCAGAAGCGCGGGTTCCGCAACGTCCGGGTCATCAACGAAGAGAAGATCCGCTCGCTGATCGGCGAGGCGCTGGAAACCATCCTCGCCGAGCGCTCCAAAGAGTTCGTCGACGAGGAGCGCCGCAAAATCTCCCAGGAGGCGATGAACGAGTTCCAGGAGATGATGGCCGACCACCAGGCCGCCCTCAAACTCCAGGACGAACTCTTCGCCACCCAGAACGCCCTGGAGGCTGAATACTCCGCCATCGCCGGCGACATCGCCAACCGCATCGGCGACGGCCATGGGGAGGAACTGGGCGAAATCCGCGGCCAGTTCGCCTCCCTGCTCAGCCTCGTCCAGGAGAAGGACAAGGCGCTGGTCGAAAAGAGCCGCGAACTCCAGAAAACCAAGCGCAAACTCTCCAACGCGCTCGAAGAGTCCGCCAACCTCAACCGCGAGACCCAGGGGCTGCGCGACCAGCATGGCGCCCTGGCCGTCGAGAAAGACCAGGCCGCCTCCCAGGCCGACGATGAAATCCACCGCCTCCGGCAGGAGAAGCGCCAGATGGAAACCGCCCTGGAGGACGCCCGCGAAGTGGCCGAGCGCGCCACCGCCCAGCACCGCGAGGTGGCGCAGAAGGTGGGCGAACTGGAACTGCGCCTGAAAAAGGCCGCCACCATCTCCCGCGAAGAGGTCGAAGCCCTCAAGACCGACGCCGCCCGCGCCCGCCAGGAAAAGAATGCCGCCGACCGGGCGCGCGACGAGCGCGCCACCGCCGAGCAACAGGCGCGCGCGGCGCTCTCCGGCCTCGAAAAAGAGAACCTCGCGCTCCGCGACAACGCCCGCGCCCTCAAAGATCAGTTCCAACACCGCGCCGCCGAGGCGCGCGAGCGCCTCGCCCAGGCTGAGCGCGCCTCAGCCACCACCGCCGAGGCGCTGGCCGCCACCCGCCGCCAGTTGGCCGAGCGCGAACAGGAGGCCGCCACCGCGCGCCTTGACCTGGAGCGGTTCCGCGAGCAGGAAGCCGGCCACCAGCGCCGGCTCGCGGAACTGGAGCAGCGCCTGGGCCACTACCGCGCCGAGTTGACCGAGATGCAGGAACTGGTCGACGGCTTCGTGGGCGCGCTCGCGCAGCGGAAACAGAAGAAGAAGGGCGACACCGCGCTCTTAAAACTCTCCCGCCAACTCGGCGAGGGAATCCGCGAACTGGACGAAGACCAGCGCGAGATCGACCGCCTGCAGGGCGACATCCCCGACGAGACTCCCCCCCCGCCCCTTCCACCGGCGGCGCCGGGCGGCACGGCGGCGCGGGAAGCCGCGGGCGGCGCCGCGGACCGCGCGACCCCCGCCCCGCAGCCTCCTCCCGCCCCCGACGCCGGTGGGGGCAAGATGGCGGTCTCGCTCGACGATTTCGACGCCTTAGCCGACGCCGATGGCGACGAGGGGTGACCCTTTGAAGGTGCTGGGTGCGGGGTGTTGGGTGTTCGGCACTCGAATCCCAGCGCCCAACACCGCGTCGTACCGGTACGCCACGCCGCTGGCGCGGGAGACCTCGTGCCAGCGGATCCGCGGGTCGGCCAGCATCCGCTGTGGCTCGCGGAGCCATTCGGCGGGAAGGAGATCAAGGATGATGATGGGTGCGACGGGCATGAGAGTCGCGGCATTCGCGGAACGACGGGCTGATCAAGGTTCGATACGCCGCCACTCCGGCAGTTGGTTGCGCAGGGAGTCCACACAATGCGTAGGAACCTGCGCGTGTTGGCGCGACCAGGTGTAAACGTTCCCGGCGGCGGTCTTGATCTGTTCGCAAGTCGCCCGACCGGCGCGTTTGGCGCCGTAGTCGGTCTCTTCGTTAACCTGCTCGCCGTTCAGGCAGCGAATCCAGGTTTCGACGTTGCGGCGGGGGATGAGAATGATCCCGAGATCGTCGGCGGGTTTCACCTTCGCTTCCAGCGATTCGAGCGCCGCCGTCAATTCCTCGCGCCGTTGATCAACGGTGTGAACATCGGCGTCCACCATAACGACAAGGTGTGTCTTGGCATGCCGCCGCTGACAGTCGCGGATTTGTTCCGGGTACCTATTGATCACGTGCCTGAATCCGCAGCCCCTGCCGCTGGGAATTGCCACATACCGAGTTTTGCGGGCATCGATGCCCATAATGGAAAGGTAATGGCGAACGAGATTCTGTTGCTCTTCATCCTCCACAAGAACCACAAATAAGGACACCTTGTCAGGCATCGGTCCATGCCTTGGGATCGTCCCACCCCCTGGCAACCAACTCGGCCGCGGTCAGGGTCGTGTCGTCCGGAGCGGTGAATGGTGTGGCAGAGACGGCGCCGGTCTCGGAACGAACGAATCGAAGGCCGCAGTGCGGGAGCATCTGATTCATCAGTTCCGGATGGTGCGAGGCGACGAGAATCTGGGCGCCACTTTCATCGGCGGCGTCAATGAGTTCGAAAAGCCATGGCTGAATCTCGCGAAGAGCGACGTAGTTGTCCGGCTCATCAATGCAGAGCAGCCCCGGACGTTTCGCGTACGCGAAGAGCAGCGCGTAGAGAGCGATGAGCGCCCGCTGGCCATCAGACAGTTCGTCAAACGAATACGTCACAAAGGTCGTGTGAAAAACCTTGTTGTTCTTGCCGGAAACGGGTTGAAACTGCGCTTCCAACAAATGGGTGTCGCGCCCCGCTGGAACAAAACAGAGGTGCTGAAATCCCGGCATCACGTCGCGGAGTTCCAACTTCAGGCTATCGGCGACATCCACCCGCGCCAGCGCAAGATGGTAATACCACGACGCGAAATCGGCGAGATCATGCGCCGGCTCGCGTACGCCACGCTCCGCCGTCTGTTGCATAATCCCGGGGTTGACCTGCACGCATGTGACGCCGTCCAGCCACTCCTTGAACCAAGTCAGGCGCCGATTCTCCGGGCGGATTCGCACGGTGGCCAGCGCGGACCTAAACCAGTCGCCGCCCAGCGTGACTTTATTCTCAAAATCGTCGTTGTAGAGGCGCAGTTCTCCCTCGGAGAAGTCAAAGAGCGGCCTATACGCCGCCTCGGAGTCCTTGAATTCCACCGCCTCCCGGCGTACACGCGGCCTCTCCCCCCGGCCCCTCGCATCAATGGAGAGCCGATAGAGAAATGTGCCACCCTCTCCGTCCACGTGCAACTCGAACTCCTGGACCTTCTCATCCTTCCAGCGAGTCCGCGACGATCCGAGAAACGCATCCGTGGACACGTCGCCCCGACCGGAGAAGTCGCGCAGCAAGTGCAGCACCTCAAACAGTGTCGACTTCCCCGCGCCGTTGGAACCGTAGATCAGGTGTCGCGGTTCGAGGCTCAGGTCGAATCGTTCAAAACAGCGATAATTCTGAATTGATATCCGCCTGAGCATGAGCACATTCCTCGCAGTCTACCAACCGATGGTAACCGTTAACCCCCCCTTGCCGCAAGGGGGAAATCCGGTTTTGTTCATTCCCACGATCTATCTATACATGATCCTGTCT
>JACQVU010000247.1 GCA_016209585.1 Planctomycetota bacterium | reverse complement strand
GGCCGCGGCGCCGACGGCCGGAGCCGGAGCGGCCTCCGGTTTCTTCTCTTCCGGCTTCTTGCCGGCGTCGGGGGCGGGCGCGGGCGCAGGCGCGGCGTCCGGTTTCTTCTCCTCCGGCTTCTTGGCGTCGCCGGAGCCGCCGCCGGGGGCGGGGGCCGGGGCGGGCGCGCCGGCTTCCGGTTTCTTTTCCTCCGCCCCGGCTGAGGGCGACGCCGTGAGAGCCGCGAGCAGGCCAGCGGTCGAGAGGATCAACAAAAGGCGCCGGAGAGCAGCCATGGCGAGTCGCTTTCTGTGACGACGCGGGAACGGGAGGGGCGTGGGCGAGCAAGAGCGCCGGCCGCACGTAGCCATGAGCCTAGTCGCACCCCGCATTCTAGGATTTCCGGAGCGCGAAACAAGGTTTGCCCCGCGCGGAGGGTATTATTAGGGATGCGCCTCACGCGGCGGCTCGGCCTGCCCACTCCACCGACCCATGCCCGCGACCTGAGCCGTGGCCACGGCCCCGAACGCGCCGTAGGCGGTGGTGACGGCGAGGTTCAGCAGGAACCAGTAGGGCAGCGTAACCCCCAGGATCGTGAGCAGCGTGTCAAGATAGAGGGGCGCCGTCATTCCCATCGCGGCAAGACGGAGGCGCGCGCCGAAGCCGAGGCCGACCTTCGAGGTCGGGCAGAGAACCAGCCCGATGAGGGCGGAAAGCAACATCACGACCAGCGCGCGAATCAGCGAGCCGATGAGGCAGAAGGGGAAGACGATCAATGCCAACCAGGAGGCGATGAAATCCAGCCACCCCAGGATCGTCTCCCTGGTGATGGTCATGTCAGGAAGCGTGCTCAAGTGGTGGATCTGAGGGTGTCCGTCGGTCTGGAGGCAAAGATACTCTTCGGTCAGCAGGATGGCGGGTGCTTCGCCGGTGAGGTGGGTCGCGTCACCGGTGGTGTCCAGCATGAAAATGAGCCTGCCGCTCGGGGGATCCTTCATGACATAGGGCTGCGGGGCCGGCGAGGAGGCCTTGCCGTCCTTGATGGCGATGGTGGGGAAGTCCTCCAACGCCGGCCGCAGGCTCTGGTCGACAAGCCGCGCGAATGAGTTTTGCTCATGCTGCAACGCGGGGATCCAGCAGAGGGCGAACAGCAGGAGAAGGTACAAAACGCCGATACCGCGCCACCGCCGGCCGACGTCGGCGTAGAACTCGCGGGAGCCGAGAGCCAGCAACAGCCCCGAAAACAGGCCGAAACGGCGCATGGATCCTCCCTGGGGCCGTCCGCGCGGCGACGGGGATACGCGACGACACCCGGCCCCCGGCCGAAGGGACCGGCGGAGCGGGGAACGCCACGCCTAGTGTTTCGCCAGGAACTCGTCGATGCCCGACAGCACTTCGTTGAGATCGCCCAGCGTGGCGTCGCCCATGTGGCCGATGCGGAAGGTGCTGCCCTTGATCTTGCCGTAGCCGTCGCCGATGACCAGGCCGCGGGTCGCCGACAGGTGGGAGTTCAGCGCCTTGAACTCGAACCGGTTCTGGTTGCGGAAGACGGTGAGCGTGACCGACTCGTACCCCGGCTTGGCGAAGAGACCGAACTTCTCGCGCCCCCAGCCGTGCGCCCGCTGCTGCATGGCCTGGTGGCGGGCGAAGCGGTTTTCGACGCCCTCTTTCAGCATGCGGTCGAGTTGGCGGTCGAGGGCGAACATGTGGGCGATGGAGGGGGTGAAGGGGGTCTGGTCTTTCTTGTCGTACTCGCGCATTTCGACGAAGTCGAAGTAGTTGCCGCGGTCCTTGACCGTTTTCGCTTTCTCGATGGCCCGTTCGGAGACCGCGAGCACCGTGAAGCCGGGCGGGAGGGCGAAGGCCTTCTGCACGGAGGCGAAGAGCACGTCGATGCCCAGGCGATCCGGCTCGATCTTCACGCCGCCGAGGGAACTGACGGCGTCGACGCAGAACATGACCTCGGGGAAATCGCGCATGACGCGGGCGATCTCTTCCACCGGGTTCATGACGCCGGTCGAGGTCTCGTTGTGGACCATGGTGAAGAGGTCGTACTTGCGGCTCGCCAGTTTCTCGCCGATCACGTCGGCCGTGTTGGGCTGGCCCCATTCGACGGCGTAGGTGTCGGTGGGCTTGCCGTTGGCCTGGCCCATGAGGGCGAAGCGTTCGCTGAACGCGCCGCACACCGCCGACAGCGCGCGCTGGGCGCAGAGGTTGCGGAAGCAGGCCTCCTGGAAGCCCGTGGCCGCGGCGGTGCCGAGGAAGACCGGGTTCTTCGTGAACAGCGCCTGTTGCAACTTGGGCCGGATGCGGCGGATGAGGTCGGAGCACTCCGACATGCGGTGGCCGATCATGGGCGTGGACATGGCCGCGCGCACTTCGGGCGCGACCTCGACCGGACCGGGCAGGAAGAGCCGCTTGTGGGGAACGTCGGTGGTCATGCAGGGCCGCCTTTCTCCGAAATCCGAAACACCACCAGCCCCGAGGCCAGTTTCGGGTAGAAATCGGTCGACTTCTGCGGCATGCGCTCGCCCGCCACGGCCACGGCGGCCACGTCACGCACGCGGGTGGGGTTCAGGATGAAGGCGGCCTGCGCCCCGCCGCGCCCGGACAGGCCCGCCTCGGCCGCCTCGCGCGCGTCGGCCATGTAGGTGACGTTCTCCTGCCGCTCCAGCCGGCCGGCGTCGATGCCGTAGAACTTCTCGAGGACCAGCGTGTGCAACACCGCGACGTCGAGCGAGCGGAACGCCGCGCTGGCGTCGGGCCGGGCGCGCTTCATCGCGGATTCGTCCTTGAGACAGAGCAGGAAGAACTCCCGGGCGTCGGGCAGCGCGGCGCCCACCACGCTGCGCGCCGTGCCCTCGAAACGCAGGTCTTCCAGGAACTCCTCCATCACGCGCTCGCGGTCCTGTTCGCCGCTGAAGCGGTAGGAGATCACGGTGAACTCTTTCTCCGCGTGCTTGAGGAACTGCTCGCGCAAAAGGGGTGGCGCGTTCCGAACGACGCGGTGGGTGGGGAGAATGACCAGCGCCGGGTCTTCCATGCAGACGAAGGAGCACATGCGAAAGTCGGCCCCCTCGGCCACGGCGGTGTTCACCCCGGCCGCGCGGCGCTCGTTCCGGTAGTTGAGCGCGGTCTCATAGCGGTGGTGGCCGTCGGCGATGAACAGTTCGCGGCCCTTCATCGCGGCCTGCACGCGGGAAACGACGGCGCGGTCGGTGATGGGCCGGATGGCGTGCGCCACGCCGTCGTCGTCTGTGCCCTGGTGAAAGGGAGGCGCGCTCTCCGCGGCCGCGCGGATGGCCTGGTTCACGCTCTGCTCCGGGTCGGAATAGAGCATGAAGATGTGGCCCAGGTGGCAGCCCGTGGCGCGCATCATCTTCAGGCGGTCAGCCTTTGGCCCGGAAAGGGTGCGTTCGTGCGGGCGCACGCCGCGGCCGAACTCCACCAGCCGCAGCAGGGCGATGAACGCGGTGCGCTCCAGCACTTCTTCCGGGAAGAGCGGGTTCGAGAAGCGCTGGGTATAGAGGAAGAGCGCCGGCTCGTGGTACTGGAACAGCACCCCCTCGCGCATCCATTTCTGAAGCGTGGAGGCGGCCGTGGCGTAGTGGCCGTCGGCCGGCTCCGGCCGGGGAAGTTCCACGTGACAGAAGTTGTGGGGCGAGCGCTCGAAGTACTTCTCGCGCAGCGGGTCGTCGATCTTGTCGTAGGGCTTGGTGAGCACCAACGAAATGTCGCCGACCTTCTCCGGATTGTAGAGGTATCCCCGGAAGGGGACGATCTCCGCCATGTCGGGAGCGCCTCGCGCCGCTGAAAAACCAGGCCCGGACGGCAAGCGCCCGGCCCCAGCCGCCGGAAATGGTTCCCGGATCGGGCCTTCCTGTCAATGACCAGGGCGGAATACCGGGCGGAGCAGGGGTCGGGGGTTGGGGGTCGCGGGATCAGGGATCGGGGGTCAGGGGTCGGGGGGGTCAAGGCGGGCCGTCGTCGGGCGCGCCGGGGGTCTCGTCAGGCTCCGCCCGCTTCCCGCGCCGCCGGTCGCCGCGGTGTTTCTCCCACGGCCGGCCGATCCAGCGCTCGTAGAACGTCTTCTGTTCGGGGGTGGCGTCGGGACACTGGACGAACTTGTACTCTTGCGCCGCCCGCGGCCCCAACCGCACCGGGACGCGCAGCAACTCGGAGCCGCGGAACACCGCCAGCGCCACCCGCCGGCCGACCGGGCGCTCGGCGATGCGGTTCTTGAACGTGTCGGCGCGCGCCCGCAAATTGTCAAACGCCACGATCATGTCGCCCCTGGCCAGCCCGGCCTCGAAGGCCGGCGTCCCCTCCCGCGCCGATTTCACCAGCGGGAAGCCGCCCTCTTCGCCCAGGTCCGCGCCGATGGAGGCCTTCGCCCGGCGCGGCGCGCCGTGGGAGCGGAAGGGGTCGGCGTCGTCGTAGGGCGTGCCGTCGCCGCACAGCCGCATGCCGGCGAGACCCACATGTTCGGCCAGGGGCAGTTCCTCGCGGCCGTTGACCCACCGGCGCATGAGGCCGGCCATGTCGTCGCCGCCGGCCGCGACCAGCGCGTGGCGCACGTCGTCCTCGGTGTAGCCGCGGCGATGGCGGCCGAACTCGCGCCACAGCGCGCGCATCACGTCGTCCAGCGAGCGCGCGTGGTCCGTCCGGCGGCGGATCGCAAGGTCGAGGCACAGCCCCGCCAGTTGCCCCTTCTCGTAATAGGAAATGGCCGTGTTCGGCGTCTGCTCGTCGGGCTGATACAACTTGATCCAGGAGTCGAACGAGGCCTCCGCGAGAGACATCCGCAGCCGGCCCGGCGCGTCCATCACCTTCAGGACGTGCTTGGCCAGCATCTCGAAATACTCCTCCGGCGTGCACAAGCCGGCGCGCAGCACCAGCACCTCGTCGTAGTAGTTCGTCAACCCCTCGGCGAACCAGAGCAGCGTGGTGTAGGTCTCGCGGCCGTAGTCGTACGGCATGAAGTCGGCCGGCAGCAGCCGCTTCACGTTCCAGGTGTGGAAAAACTCGTGCGCGCAGAGACAGAGAAAGTCGCGGTAGTCCTTGCGCTCGTGGAAACCCCACCGCTTCCACTCCAGCACCGTGGAGAAAAGGTGCTCCAGCCCCCCCGTGGAGTCGTCGCCGACCACCGTCATGAAGGTGAACTCGTCGTACGGCACGTCGCCCCAGAACCGCTGCTCACACTCCACGATGGCCTTGAGATCCGGCAATAACTTGCGAAGCGAGTAGTTCCCCCGCCCCGCGAACGCCACGTGGTGCGGCTTCCCCCCCGCCTCGAACCGGCCCAGCGTCAGCGGCCCGGCCAGCACCGGCGTGTCGGCCAGCACGTCATAGTTCTCGGCCCGGAAACTGTTCGGCCGGCGCGGCAGATGGTGTTTCCCCAGCGCCACCTTCCACCCGCGCGGCGCTTCGACGGTCACCTCCGCCCCCACCTCCAGCCGCCCCTCGACGTAGGGCAGAATGTTCCCGCCCTGGAAGAAGCCCATCTGGGGCGTCAACACCGGCGTCCGCACCGAGAAGTCGTTGGCGAAGAACCGGTAACGCACCGTCGCCCCCGTGGCGCCGGCCAAGGCCACCTCCCACACCCCTTTCTCACGCTTGCGAACCTCCAGCCGCGCGCCGGCTTCGTTCACCGCCTCGAAGTCCTGCACGTGGCGGGAGAAGTCGCGAATCTTGTACGAACCGGGAACCCACGCCGGGAAGTGGAGCGTCAATCGCTCGCCGTCCAGGCCGCGGAAACGGCCGACTACCTCGAACAGCCGGGCGTGCGCGGCCCGCATCGAGACGGTGTAACTGACTTTCATGGTC
>JACQVU010000254.1 GCA_016209585.1 Planctomycetota bacterium | reverse complement strand
CGGCAGCGGCGGGGGCGGGGGGGCGGCCGCGTCACCAGGCGGCGCGGCGGCGACTTCCGGAACCGGCGGGGGTTCGTGCGCGCCCGCGGGCGTCGACTCTTCCAGGCCCGGCGCCACCGGCGAGGGGGCGGCCAGCGGGGTGCGCTCGTGGTCGGGCACGAACTCGATGAGCGGAGTCTCGGTGGCGACGAAGACCTGGACCTGTTTCGCCAGCCCGCCATGTTTGAAGGCCTTGGCCAGCCCCTCCGGCACGCGCGCGCGGAAGACCTTTCCCTTGCGGTCGGTGGTGAGGTAGGTGAGCGCGATGAGGCGGAAGGCGTCGTCGCCGAGACCCTGGGCGTCGGCCAGGTCGATGGTGATCTCGCCCTCGGAAATGGTCAGGGCCTGGTGGAAGGCGTCTTCAAACGTGTCGATGAACTCGCGTTCCGACAGCGTCGCCACTTTCAGCACGTTGCCCACGACCGCGATGCGCGCCATCTTCGCCTCGGTCTTTCCGCGTGACGGTTTCGGGCATCACGCCACCAGCGGGCCGGCGGTTTTTTTCGCGCCGCCCGGCGCCGGGGGTTGACCGCCACGGATTATAACGCCCCGCCCCGCGAATGAACATCGGGAGGTCTGACAACTGACAACTGGCAACTGGCAACTGAAACAGGCTCTAAGAGATCGCGCGCGTTTCATCCTGCTCGATCCGGGCGGCGATCTGCTCCCACTCGGCGTAGAGGCGTGAGAGTTCCAGATCGGCCGCGCGGAACTCGCCGGCCAATGCCTCCGCCCGCGCCCGCGCCTCGGGCGCCACCGCCGCGGCCCAGGCGGCCTCCAATCGCGACGAGAGATCGCCCCGGCGCGCCTCCAGGTTGGCGATCTTCTCCTCCAGCGCCGGGAGCGCCCGGCGCAGGCCGTGTAACCGGCGGCGGCGCTCTTTTCCAGCCTCCCGCGCGGCGGCGGCGGCGGCGCGGGCGCCATCCGCCTCGGCGGCCTCGCGCCGGCTGGAGAGGTCCAGCGCCCCGCGGCGGGCCGGCGCGCCGGCGGCGGCGAGAGCCTCCCGGCGCGCGCTCCACCACTCGGCGAACGTGCCGCGGAACGAGAGCAGGCGGCGGTCGCGCACTTCCACCACCCGGTTCACCAGCCGGTCGAGGAAGTAGCGGTCGTGGCTGACGATCAGCATCGTGCCGTCGAACTCTTCCAGCATCTCCTCCAGGACCTCGCAGGCCTGAAGGTCGAGGTGGTTGGTCGGTTCGTCAAGGATCAGGAAGTTCACCTTCTGGTGCGCCAGCCGCGCCAGTTGCAGGCGGCTCTTCTCGCCGCCGGAGAGGGTGGCGATGGGGCGATCGAGGTCCTCGCGCGTGAAGAGGAAGCGGTGGAGGAGCCGCGCGGCGTCCAGGTGGCCGAGGGCGGTGACGCGCTGCGCCCAGTCGAGCAGCGTGGCGCCGAGGTCGAGCGAAGCCTCATGGAACTGCGTGTACTCCCCGGCGCGCACCGCTTTGCCCAGCCGCAGCGTCTCGTTGTCCCACCCGCCACGGGAGAGAACTTCGCGCAGCAGCGTGGTTTTACCGGAGCCGTTCGGCCCCACCAGGCAGACCCGCTCGCCATACTCCAGGGAGAGATCGGCGCGGTTGAAGATTACCCGGTCGCCGTAGGCGAACGTGAAGTTCTTCACCCGTAACGCGATCAGCCCGTGGCGCTCGGCGCCCGAAAGCGTGGCGTGGAAGAGTCGTTCGCTCCGGTCGGGCTTCTCGATCTTCTCCATCTGCTCGACGCGCTTGAGCATGGCCTTGGCGCGCCGGGCCTGGCCGGGGTCGTCGTAGGCCCTGGCCATGTCCCGCAGCCGGCGGGCCTGGAACTCGATGCGCCGGATGAGCCGTTGCTGGTGCTTCCAGAGGCGTTCCTCGCGCGCCAGGGCCTCTTCTTTCTGGCGCTGGAAGTCGGAGAAGTCGCCGGTCCAGCGGGTGACGCGCGACTTGCGCACCTCCCAGATCTCGCTCACCGTGGCGTCCAGCAGGTGGCGGTTGTGGCTGACCATGATCACCGCCGCGCGGCAGGAGCGCATGAACCGGATGAACCATTCGACGCCATCCATGTCGAGATGGTTGGACGGCTCGTCGAGCAGCATCAGGTCGGGGTTGGAGAGCAGGATGCGCGCCAGGCCGATCACGTTGCGCTCGCCGCCGGAGAAACTGCCGACCGGTTGGGAGAAGGCGGCCTTTTGAAGCCCCAGCGCCGTGAGCGTGGCGGCGATCCGCCGGTCCACGTCGAACCCCCCGGCCGCCAGGTGCTCGTGGTGGAGGCGGTCGTACTCCGCGATCAGCCGGTCGCGCTCCGCCTCCGCGCCGGCGGCCCCGGCGCCTTCGCCGGCCAGCGCGGACTCCAGGGTTTCCAGCCGCTCGGCGCGGCGCTGGTCGCGGGCGAACACGGCGCGCATCTCGTCGAACACGCTTCGGGCCGGGTCGCCCGCGGCCTCCTGCGCCTGGTAGGCGATCACCGCGCCGCGCTCGCGCACCACCCGCCCGGCCACCGGCTCCATCTCGCCGGCCATCAGGCGCAGCAGCGTGGACTTGCCGGCGCCGTTCTGGCCGATCACGCCGATCTTCGCGCCCCGCTCCACCTCCAGGTCCACCCCCTCCAGCACTTGCGGGCCGCCAAAGTGCATGGCCACGGCGGAGAGAGAGACGAGAGGCATGGGAAAGTTCACATGGGGCGCCCACGACCGATACGCCCGTCTTGATGGGGGTCTTGCCGCGATAACGCCCGCTGTAACCGTTCACCCCCTCCCCCGGCAAAGAAAAGGTTTTTTTTCTTCCTATACTCTATCTGTGCCGATCTCATACCGCGCCTGGCGGGGATCGTATTGAGGTCGGCGCCATCCCTCGAGGGCTTTGCAATTCGTTCGGCACGTGGTAAATTCGTGGCGCATACGGATCACTCGAACGTTCTCCCACCACGCCCCGCCAACTTCGCCACCACAGGTGTTGCGCCATGCCTTGGGACCCGGAGTTCGCGTCCACTTTTTTTTCGGTATGCCCTCCGCCGGTCGGGCTGGACGCCGTGTTCGAACGCTCGTCCGAAGTCCTTCCCGTCGACGAGGCTGAGGCTGAACGCGCCGTGGGGGACCGCTGAGAGCGCGGAGCAGCGCAAGGGCTTGCTGGCCGACTACACGGCGTTCATCGAGAACGAAAACAACCCCCTCGAACTGCGCGCCTTGGCGCGGCTCCATCGCGCCGGCAGGATGCGCGATCTCTCCCTCCAGGTGGCGGACTACTCGGCGGTCGTCCTTGACCCGCGCATCGCGCCCCGGCTTCGCCATGAGGCGTGGCTCCGCCGGGCGAGCGCGTTCGCCGCCGCCAGCGATAGGGATAGCGGCCGCCGGGACCGTTGGTAGTGCGCCCGTGAGGGCGTCAATGGGACCGCCTCACGGCGGGACTACGAACGTTGGTAGTGCGCCCGTGAGGGCGTCAATGGGACCGCGCGCGCCGCCCACCGGGCGAAGGCCCCGCAGGGAAGCGGTGGGCCGTTCTCGGCGGCCAGGAGCATCTCACCGCATTCCACCGCGCGCGCGTTCGGGAGGCATCGCGCCCCGGCCGAGCGCAAAAGGGCCTCCTCGATCAGGTTCGCCAACGTGCGCGGCGTGAACCCCGGCGTATGGCAGGAGAGATGCACGAACAGCGGCTCCTCCGCCAGCAGCGCGACGCAGCCGGCGAGGAGGGGAGGAAGATCCGCCTCGATTTTCCAGACTTCGCCCTTCGGCCCGCGGCCGAACGTCGGCGGGTCGAGTATGACACCGTGATATCGCCGCCCCCGGCGCTGCTCGCGCCGGACGAACTTCGCGGCCTCCTCCACCAGCCACCTGACGGGCTTCGCGTCCAGGCCGTTGGCGGCGGCGTTGCGCTGGCCCCAGTCCACCGCGCCACTGGAGGCGTCCACGTGGGTCAAGGCGGCTCCGGCCCGCGCCAGCGCCAGCGTGGCGCCCCCGGTGTAGCCGAAAAGATTGAGCACGCCGGCTGCGCCGCCCGAACGCTCCGCCGGCTGGGGAAGGCGCTCGAGCAGCCAGCGCCAGTGATCCACCTGTTCGGGAAACAGCCCAAGATGGCCGAAGCCGGTGGGCTTCACCAGCAGGGTCAGCCCGCCGCACCGCGCCGGCCACTCGTCGGGCAGGCGATGGCTGGCGTTCCACGCGCCACCGCCGGAGTCGTCGCGCGTGTACCGGCCGGCGGCGGCGGCCCACTCCGATTCGGGCAGCGACCGCCCCCACACCGCCTGCGGGGCTGGCCGCGCGAGGCGATAGCCGCCCACCTCTTCCAGCCGCGCGCCCCCGCCGGTGTCGAGCAGGCGGTAACCGGGGGGTTCGGTGGCCGCCGGCTCGCTCACGGCGTTTCGAACTCCACGGTGGCCGCCAGCGTTCCCTTGGGCAACACCACGGTCAACACCTGCGCCGCGCGGTCGTCGTGCCACCCCGATCCCGCCTTCCGGCAGGCGGAGGGGGAGGCGCGTTTCACGACGCCCGCCACCTCCTTCACCGCCCGCGGCGCGCGCAACCGCACCACCAGCGGGCTGCCAGGCGCGGCGCCGGTGGCGACGAAGCGGCCGCTGTTCCCGCGGCTGCGCCAGGCGAAGTGGGTGGCGGGGGCGGACTCTTGATCGCCCTCGTAGAACTTCAGGTAGGCGCGCTCCTCGTCGGCGTTGGCCGGGGCGGGGCCGGGGTAGATGTCGAGCGTCAGGAAGCCGGCGCTGTCGCGGTCGCCGAAGCCCGTCACGTCGCGTTCGATGCGCATCGGCAGGATGCTGCCGGCCTTCACGAAGGCCGGCGCCTCGCCCAGCGCGTACGCGCGGGTGTGGACGGCCGGGCCGGCCAGAGGCTCGCGCCTCTCCGGCGCGAGGGGGTACCAGAGGCCGGCGGGCAACACGACGGCGCGTGTGCCCTCATCGTTGAGCACCGGGGCCATCAGAATGGCGTCGCCTAGAACAAACTGATACTCCTTCTTCTCGTTGAGGTGCGCCATCGGCAACCCTTCGCCGTTGTGCGCGCGGTGGGCCAGCGAGTGGAAGAAGGGGATGAGGTCGGTGTGCAGCCAGGCGTACCGGCGATAGATGTCGACCGTTTCCTGGTCGAAGTCCCACGGTTCGTGCACCCCGCCGCCGCCCAGTTCCATGATGGGCATGAAGCAGCCCATCTGCGCCCAGCGGAGGAAGACCTGCTTGGTGGGCGTGCCCTTGAAGCCGCCGACGTCGGTGCCGATGTAGGCGAACCCGCGGTCGATGCCGGTGAACACCCGCCGCATGGCGTGCTGCATGCCGGCGTAGGTGGGGTCTTCGTCGCCCGTCCAGTTCGCGGTGGCCGAGCAGACCGCCTCGCCCTCGGGCCGCGAGAAGGTGACGCCGTTGTTCCCCGTCTTCTGCTGCACGCGCAGCGCGGTGTGGTGGAAATAGAGCGAGTAGTTGGGCCAGGGGAAGCCGCCGTCGAGTTTGAAGCCGTCGATCCCCATGTCTAACACCTTGTCCAGCAGCGAGTAGTACCACTTCACGGCTTCGGGCTTCTTGAAGTCCACCACCCAGCCGTTGCCCGCCTTCCACCACTTGATGGGGAACCGGTTGGCGTAGAAACCGCGCTCCGCGCCGTACTGGTAGTTCTTCCTCTCGGCCTCCGCGTCCCAGGCCTGCTTGTCGCCGTCGTTCATCACGCAGGTGATCCAGAGCAGCACCTTGAACCCGCGCTCGTGCAACTGCTTGATCAGTTTTTCCCCCACCCGCTTCTCCCCCTCCTGAGCGAAACGAGGAGCGTAGAAGTCGAACGTGTTGTATCCCGTCGACCAGGGCGAATCGATGAAGTAGACCCCGCACGGTATGTCGTTCGACCGCATCTTGTCGGCGTCGTCCAGCGCGTCGCGCCAGTCGCGATGCTCGTTCTTCCACTTCCACGTCGTGAACACCCACTTCCTCGGCAGCGGCGGAGTCTGCTCCGCCTTCGGCGGCAAGGCCGTCACCCCAGACGTCTCCTCCCCAGGCAGCGGCGGATACATCCCCGGGCGCCCTTTCGCCCCGCCGCCCACCGCGGGTTTCCCACCAGCCGCCGGCGCGGGCCGGGGAGGCGCGGGCTTCTCCTCCGGCGCTTCGCCGATGGAGGATCCCGGCCCACGGGGGTGCTTCTTGAGGTAAGCGCGGAGAGCCGCGCGCTCCTCGCGGCTCAAGACCAGGTCTTTGTGCCCGGCGCGCACGGCCGGGCTATCGGCCAGAGGACCGAGCGGACGTTCCGCGTGGCAGTCGGCGCACTTGGCGTAGAAGAGCGCCTCGCCCTTCGCCACCAATTCGTCATCCTCGCCCGGCCCCGGCCCCGGCCCCGGAGATCCCCCTTGGCCGGTGGCGACGGCCGGCATGGCCCCGCCCACCAGCATCAGCCATCCGGCAGCCACCAGACAGGCGAGCGGGCGGACCGCCGCCCGCGCGCGGTTAGACCGGCGGAACATAGGACCCTCCCGGCAGCGGAGAAGTTGTCAGTGGTCAGTTGTTAGTTATCAGTTGTCAGCAGCCAACACCCAGCACCCAACACCCAACACCTGCTGCCTGTCCCCCGTCCCCCGATCGCCGACCCCCTTCGCCCTACTTGCCGGGGGTCTTCGCGGGCGTCGTGGCGGGCGCGACGGCCGCAGCGGGAGCCGGCGTGGCCGCGGGAGTCGCCGCCGGCGGAGCGGGCGCGGCGGCCGGGGTCGCCGCGGGGGTGGTCGCGGGCGTCGCGGCGGGCGCGCTGTCGCTCTTGGCCGGCGCCGCCTTCTCGTCGTGTTTGGCGTCGCCGTGCTTGTCGTGGTGCTCGCCCTCGTGCATCTCGCACTCCTCGCCGCCGCAGCATTTCTTTTCGCACGCGTCGCAGCCGGCCAGCACGAACCCTCCCAACCCCAACAGCGCGGTGGCAGCCAAGAACTTCTTCATGATCCGAATCCTCCAGGAAAGTTCCCGACGAGCGCGGCGCGCGACCCGCGTCCGCGCTCGTCATCTGTTCGTGCCCCGACCGCCGCCAGCCGACGGCCGGAGTGGAGCGGTACTGTACGGCGTACCGGGGCGGGCTGCAAGGGCGAGGAGCGCGGCGGGTGTTTGTCCATACTTGCGGGGCGTAGCCCGAACAGGAGCCGGGTCGCAGCGGCCGGGTTTGCAGAGTCCGGAGCGCCTGCGACCGGGTTCGCGGGCGCCCACGTGAGGGCGTCAGGCAGCGGCCTCGCCAAACCCAGCCTACCGTTCCAGGGCGTGGGCGAAGGCGTTGACGCCGTAGCCGGCGCGGACGTGGATCACGGGCACGTTCACCTTTTCCGCGGCCCCCTTGATGGCATGATACATACTGTGGCCGAGGAACTGGACCAGCAGGAAGACGATGTCGTAGTTGCGGCGTTCGATCCGTGAGGCCAGCCCCTGGATGCGGCGGGGCGCCTTGCCCTCCAGTTCCGTCCAGTCCAGCGAGGCGAAGCCGTAGAACTCCTGCAGTTTGCCGCGCGCCTGCTCCACGGGAATGCCGCCCACGATCAAGCCGCGCTGCCCCTCGAACTTGTGCCGCAGATGCTCGTTGGAGGCCGGCCCGCTCTCCTCATCCGACGGCGCGGACGTCGCCACGGCCAGCGGCGGAAGGCCCACGTGCGGCCGCAGGCGGGCGAGCACGTCGTCGGAGAAGAAGTCGGGCAGGCGCGCCGCGATGGGCTTGGCCACGGCGAGCAGGTCGGGATCGTTCACCGGAAGCCGCGTGAGGGCGCGCCGGAGCAGCCGGCCGCAGGTGGACCGCTTGTCGGCGTCCTCGGAGAAGTAGGGGTCGTCGGCCAGGGCCCGGGCCTCCTGGAGCGAGTCGCGCGCGCGCGCCAGTTCGGCGGCCGCCGCCTTCTGCTCTTCTTCCGTCCGCGCCACCAGCACCTTGAAGGCCGCCGCGCCCTTCTCAGCCTCTTCCAGTTCGCGGGAGTACCGGGCCAGGTCGTCGCGGAAGTTGCCCCGGTAGTTGCGCGCCAGCAGCGGCACGTTGCCCGGTTGCTGTTCGTGCGAGACGCGGTTGAGAATGGCGAAGACCGACGCGAACCGTTGCTCGAGTTCGGCGTCCAGCGTCACGCTCTCCTGGAGAATACGGGCGCGCGCCGCCAGCACGCCGATGTTGGCGCGCATCTGCGCCTTGGTGGCGTTGAAGTGCGTCTCCTCGAAGCGCAGGGTGTCGGCGAACAGTTCCTTCACCAGGTTCACCACCCCCTCGCGATGTTTCGCGCGCGCCTCCTTCTCCTCCCTCAGTTCTTCCAGCCGCTCGCGCTCGTCCTCGCAGCCGATCACGTCTTTGTAGTCCGCGGTGAAGGCGTCGAACAGGTCGCGGATGCGCTGCGTGAGGCTGATGTTCCGCTGGTCCGCTCGCGCACGCGCTTCGTCCAATAGACGTTTGGCGTTTGACGGCAGAATCCTCAGCGCCGCGTCAACCGATTCCTTCACCACCGCGAACAGCGTGGCCTCGTTGCGGATGGTCCCGATGTTCGCGCGGACCCGCACCATCGTCTCCTCGGTTTGCTTGCTCTCTTCACGGGCCTTCTGCGCCTCCTCTTCCAGCCGCCGGCGTTCGGGGTTGTACCCCAGTTCGGTCTCCACCGCCTTCAGCGCCTCGCTCACCTGCGTCAGCGCCGGTTCGATCTGCGCCAGCAGATCCTCCTGGGCCAGCTCACGCGCCCGGTCCCGCGCGGCCTCCAGCCGCATCTGTTTCTCGCGGAGATCACGGTACCGGCCTTCCAGCGCCTCGCGCCGCTCCTGCTCTCGCCGGACCCGCTCGTCCTCCTCTCGTTTGCGCCGGCTTTGCTCCTCCTCCTCCCGGACCGATTGCAGCGCGTCCAGACGGGACTCGATGGACCGGAGAAAGGCGTCGTCGGGAAGTGCGGTGTCGAGAAAGGAACAATCAGTGGATTGGGAATCCGCTTGCGCCTGATTGCCGTTCGTCGGCTGGGACATGGGGGGATGCTCCATTCTGCGCCACATGATCCCCCGGAACCCCGAAGCCACTCGGGTACCCGCCGGGAGGATCAAACCAACCAGCACTGATTATGATGATCTCCCCCCGTTGTGGCAAGTGCTGTTCCTGAAACGATTAACGACTAGCCACCCGCGCCCTCCAACGCCGCCCGCGCCAGGAAGAGATGCACCAGCCCCAAAACCACCGCCACCACCCACCAAGCCCCTGACGGCGGCCAGGGTGTGGCGCGGGGTTCATCCGCCCGGAGCCACTGGACGCCAGCCGCGCCGGCTCGCGGCTCCGGCTGGTCGGATGGAGCGGCGAAGCGAATGCTCGCCCCGTCCGCCAGCAAGACTGCCCCGCGCGCCGGGTTTTCGGCTGTGGGAGCCGGCATGAGATCGAACAGGCCGCAGCCGATCTCCCGCGCCGTCCAGCCGGGAAGGTCCACCTTGGCCCCCGCTACGCCCACGTCACCGCCAGCGCCGTCGGTGATGGTCAGGCGGCGCCGTCCATCGCGAAATGGCCCGGCCAGTTCCGCGCGGGGAGATGCCGACGGATCCACCGGCCGCGCGAGCAGGCGAAAGAGCGCCGCCGCCGCGCGGGCGCCGAGATCGGAGGCGCGCCACTCGCCGGTCGCCGCGTCGTCCGGCGCGGCGATGGCGCCGTTCCAGTAGCCCACGAACCCCGCGCCCTCCGCGCGCAGCGCCGCCAGCGGCGTGCCGTCGGCCAACCGGAAAAGCGTGGTGGCGTCGCCCGCGGGGGAGCCGGGACGATACGCGCCCGCGCGCGGCAGTTCCTCGGGCGCGTCCAGCGCCGCGCGCAGCGCGGCCGCCTCGGGATCGAACCGCGCCACGTACCCCTCTCCGGCGGGCGGCGCCGGCGGCGGGCCGCTCATCCGCCGCACCTGCTCCTCCACCAACTCAAATGATCTCAGCACCTCGCGCGTGAACACGGCCCGCAGTTCGCCCCGCCTCGGCGCCTCCATGCGGGCGCCGGGAACCGCCGCCGTCAATTCCGACAGCCGGCTGGAGGTTCGCTCGCCGATGTGGACGGTGGTGAGCGTCACGCGCTCCCGCGTCAGGCGCGCCGCCAGGCGCTGCCAGTCGGCGTCGGCGCGTCGCGGCACTTCGTCGCCGTCGGAGACCACGATCACGTGCCGCACCGGGATGGCGCGGTTGCCCTCCCCGGCGCAGATACGCAGCGCTTCCTCCAGGGCGTCCAGGAGGCGCGTCTGGCGGCCGTCGGCCGTGGTGTACTCCAGAAACTGCGCCGCGCGGTCCGCCGTCCGCGGGCTGTAGGTCTCTTCCGTCGATCGTACCTCGTGCCCGAAGGTGACCACGGCGAAGCGATCCGTGTCGCGCAGCGCGCGCAGCGTGGCCACGGCGTCGTCGCGCGCGTCCTCCATCTTCCACGAGGGGAAATTCATGGACTGCGAGGTGTCGAGCAAAACGACAATCAACCGCAGCGCCACGTCGCCCGCGCCGAACGCCAGCCGTGAGGGCGTGAACGGGCTGATCCCGGCCAACAGCGCCTCCTCCCCCTCCGTGTAGCCGCGCAGGGGGTCATCGGGAAACAACAACA
Source organism: Planctomycetota bacterium (assembly GCA_016209585.1). Classification (GTDB taxonomy): domain Bacteria; phylum Planctomycetota; class UBA8742; order JACQVU01; family JACQVU01; genus JACQVU01. The sequence goes on along the minus strand of JACQVU010000254.1, from coordinate 4,640 downwards.
GACCGAGGCCCGCCCGCGCCCGCGCCAGCAAGGCCTCGCGCCGGTCAGGCGGCAGCGAGAACAGCGCCTCCACCGAGAGAGCCGCCAGCGCCGCGCCGGCCGGGACTTCCGGCCCGGCGCGGAAGGGAATGCGCCCCGCCGTCAACCTGGTGAGCCGCTCCGCCACCTCCCCGGCCCGGTCGCCCGGCGCCGGCGCCAACGCCACCGCCGCCGCCGCGGGCGCGACCCGCGCGATGAGCGCGGCCTCGGCGCGGTCGGCGAAACGGGCCGCCAGCCTCGATCCGTTCTCCGGCCGAAGGCCGGCCACGCGCCAACCGCCGGCGGCGCGGTCGATGCGCGCCTCGCCGGTCACCTCCCGCCCGTCCTCGAAGAGGCGCGGTTCCCCCTCGGACGGCGAGACGCCCGGAGGAAGGTCCAGGCGGAGGTCCGCGGCCTCCCCCTCGCGCGGAGCGCCCGTCTCCCAGCGCAATCGCGGCCCGGCGCCGGCCGTGCCCGCCCCCGCCGCCGGCGGCCGCCCCGGCCCGAGCAGCACGAGCCGCGCTCCCAACCGATCGCGCGCGGTGGCTGCGGCGCGGGCGTACTCCGTGTCCTCCCGCGCCGCCACCACGACGAGCGCGCGGGCGGCGGCGATCTCCGGTCCGTTGGCGGCCACCACGCCGGCCACGGCCTCGGGATCCCCGGCCGGCAACGTCCGGCAAGGCCCCACCCGCGTCTCAACGGCCCGAAGCGCGCCCGCGAGGGCGTCCGTTTGTAGCGTGCCTGTCAGGGCGTCACTTTCGGGTTCACACGCGGAGGTCCCCGGTTCAATCAGCGCGATGGGCGCGCCCGGCTCCGGCCACAGCAGCGGCTGAACCACCGCCGCCGTGACGGCCGCGGCCAGCGCGAGGCGGGAGAAGACGAGGAGCCTGCCGCGGTGGGTCATTCGGGCCTCGCGCGCCCGCCGGCGCGCCGCTCACCGGTCACGCCCCAGCGCGAGATCGCGCAACATCAGGAAGTTGGCGCGGGTAGGGAAGTCGCCCAGCGGCTCCAGCGCCCCGTAGGCTTCGTCCAGGCGGCGGCGGGCGTGGTCACGAGCCGCTTCGATGACGCCGTGCCGCAAAAGCAGGTCCCGCAACCGGCCGCCGCCCGTGGGGTCCGCGGCCTCCCCGGCCAGGAGGGAACGGACGAAGTCCCGGTCTGGGCCATCGAGGCGCGCCAGCAGCAGAATGATCGGCAGCGTCGCCTTGCCTCCGGCCAGGTCGGTGCCCAGCGTCTTGCCGACGGCGGCTTCGTCGCCCACCAGGTCGAGGCAGTCGTCGATGATCTGGAAGGCGTCGCCGAATCCCATGCCGAAGCGTCGGAAAGCCAGCGCGCACGGCTCGGCCGCCCCGGCCAGCGCCGGACCGAGGCGCGCCGCTTCCGCGAACAGCAGCGCCGTCTTCTTGCTGATGATGTCGAAGTACTGGGCCTCGGTGAGGTCCCACCGCGCGCGGTAGTGGTTCTGCAGCACCTCCCCCTGGCACAAAAGCGACGCCGCGTCCGACAGCCAGACGGCGGCGTCGCGCCGGGGAAGCCGGGCGATCAGCGAGAAGGCCCGGGAGAAGAGGTGATCGCCCAGCAGCACCGGCACCGAGGGGTGGTGGCGGCTGTTCAGCGTCGGCCGGCCGCGGCGCATGGTCGCGGCGTCGATCACGTCGTCGTGCAGCAGCGAGGCGGTGTGCACCATTTCCACGGCCACGGCGGCGTCCACGTGGGAAGCCGACACCGGCCCCGACGCCCGCGCCGCGAGCAGCAGAACCACGGTGCGCAGCCGCTTGCCGCCGAGGGCCGCGACCTCCGCCAGCAGGTCGCCGATGAACGGCTCCTGCGAGCGCAGTTCCTCGCGCAGGCGGCGGTCGACGGCGGCGAACTCCACCGCGATCGGCGCCACCAGGCGCGTCAGGTCCGTGGGCGTGTCGGAGACCATCGGCGCCGGGGTTCCGCCAGGCGACGGCGAACGCTCACGGGTGCTTGAATTTCTCGTGACACCCCTCGCAGGTGGCATACAGTTGGTCGCGGGCGACCAGAAACTTCTCCCGGTCGCCGGACCGCGCCGCCGCTGATAGCGCCGCGGCCTGGCCGCGCGCCGTGTTGAGCAGCGAGACGAACTCGCCCGACGCCCGCTCGCCCTCTGGCGTGGCCCGCGCCAGCGCCGACTCCACCGCGGTCAGCGCCTCCCCGTGCGCGGCGATCTCCCCCGCCGATGGGTCCGGCTTCAGCAGCAGCGTGTTCTCCACGCCGGTTTCGCCGATCTCCTCCATCGCCTCCTCCACGCTCAACGCTCCCGACGCGCACCCCGCGACACCCCCCGCCGCGAACGCGATCCCCACCACCACCCACGCGATGCCCACCACGCGGACCTGGTGAACGACCCGCGCGGCGCCACCGTTGATCCCGATCCCTTCCGGCCGGTCGGCCATACTTCTTCCTCCAAACACGACTCAAACTCCGCCGCGGATTCTATCCTCGACCGCGGCCCGCGCCCACTACCTGTCGGTGAAGTCGTGACGCGGCATGAGATGCGAGCCGCCCGTTGACCACCTACCGGAAGTTGCGATAGGCTGGCGAATGGCGAACGCGCCGGCGCAACTTCTCGCGGCTCTCCCGTCCCGCGGCGCCCCCTTCCCGAGTCACTCCATACATGGACGCGAGAGACATCCGTTCCCATCTGCTCGCCTCCTCCTTTTTCCGCTCGTTCGCGCGTGGGGATGAGGCCCTCGGTCCGCTGCTCGACGCGGGACGGTACACGGCGTTGCCCGCGCCCCTCGCCGACCTTCGCGCCCGCTACGGTCCGGGCGTGGGCACTGGCGCGGTGGTGCTGGTCTTCCGCCACCCAGCCACGGCGCACGAGGACCGCGTCTACTACTTCGTGTTGGACCCGTCGCGGGGCGTCCTCGACGGATTCGCCGCGCGGTTGCCCGCCGCCGCCACCGCGCCGGCGCCCCTGGGCGCGCTGCCGGATCGGGAGCCGGGCGTTTAGCTCAGGGGTAGAGCATCTCCCTTACAAGGAGAGGGTCGCTGGTTCGAATCCAGCAACGCCCATTCTGTAAGCCGTTGAAGTACAAGATGTCCCCGCGCCTCTCGCCCCTCGTCCCAGAGGGAAGCGCTCAGCAGATGCGCGGGAACTGCTCGCCGGACAACATGTCGAGGACGCGCTCTCCACCCAGGGCGCCGCGGGCGACCACCAGGCCGCGCGGGGCGGGGCCGGTGACGCGGCCGATGACCGTCGCGCCGGCGCAGACCGGGAAGGGGGCGAGCGCGTCCAGCGCGGCCGGCGCTTCCGAGGCGGGAAGGAAGGCGACGAAACGTCCCTCGCACGCCAGGTGGAGCGGATCGAGGCCCAGAAGTTCAGAGGCGTCGGCGACCGCGGGGCGAACGGGCACGCGCGGTTCGTCGATGGCCACGGCGACGCCGGCCGCCGCCGCGATCTCGTTGAGCGCGGCGGCCAGCCCCCCGCGGGTGGGGTCGCGCAGGCAGTGGAGGTCGAGGCCCGCGCCGAGCAGCGCCAGCACCGGCGCCGCGACACAGGCGGAGTCGCTCGCCAAGTCGGTCTGAATGGCCAGCCCCTCGCGAAGCGCCAGCACGGCCATGGCGTGGTCGCCCACGGGGCCGCTGAGCAGCACGGCGTCGCCGGGAAGCACGCGGCGCGCGGTGATGGGCTGGCGGGCCACGACCGCGCCGACGCCGGCCGTGTTGATGAAGACGCCGTCGCCGTGGCCGCGCTCCACCACCGTGGTGTCGCCGGTGACGATGTTCACCCCGGCCTCGCGCGCGGCGCGCGCCATGGAGGCCGCCACGCGCGAAAGGTCCGCCAGCGGAAGGCCCTCCTCCAGCACGAAACCGGCGGAGAGGTAGAGCGGTCGCGCGCCGCACATCGCCAGGTCGTTCACCGTGCCGTGGACGGCCAGGCTGCCGATGTCGCCCCCCGGGAAGAAGAGCGGCTGAACGGTGAAGGTGTCGGTGGTGAAGGCCAGCGGGCCGGGCGGGGGGTGAAGCAGCGCGCCGTCGTGCAGATCGCGAAGCCAGGGGTTCTCGAACGCGGCCACGAAGACGCGCTCGATGAGCGAGCGCATGGCCCGCCCCCCGCCGCCATGCGCCAGGACGACGCGGTCATAGGCGGCGAAGGGCGCGGGGCAGGCGAGTTCGGGGGCGGCGTCGGGCATGGCGGGGGGTTCGCCGGAGGGGCGAAATGTGAACGAAAAATGACAAACCGGTGACACCGGCGCGCGTATCAACAGGGCGTGAGGGCTGACGGAGGTTTGGCGCGGGCCGGGTTGCCGAGGCCCGCGTGGAAGAGAAGAGCGGGAGTGGGTGCCGACGTTCGCGCGGGGGGCGCGCTTTTAAGGGGGGGCGCGCTCCATTGCGGACGGCGGCGGCTTCCGCCGGAGACGAGAGCGCTGGAAAGTTCGGGACCAGACGCTCTCGTTTCCATTTAACACCACAACGCGAAAAAGGTCACCGCCGAGGCGCGGAGAACGCCGAGGAACAGAACATGGAAGGGGACGAGGGACGGAAAGCGGCGCGGATCGGGAGACGGGGAGATGGGGAGATGGGGAGAGCGGCGGTCGCGGCGGCCATTGGTAGCGCGCCCGTGAGGGCGGACCGGTCGCTTACGCTCCCGG
>JACQVU010000227.1 GCA_016209585.1 Planctomycetota bacterium | reverse complement strand
ACTGATAACTTGTCCGCCGCGCCCCTCGCCCCGCGCCCCGCGCCACCCAGCACCCACCACCCAACACCGGCGTCACGTGGGCGAGGGGCGGTCGAACGAGCCGTCTTCGATGGGCAGCGAGCCTTCCGTGTACTCCGCGATCCCGTACTCCGACACGTGATACGCCGACGGGCTGATGGGGTACTCCATGCGCTCATACTCGGCCACGATCTCGGCCAGCATCTCCAGCCGGAACTCGCGCGGGGAGAGCGAGAAGGCGGCGAGCGAGTTCCGATCCGGCACGCCCACCAGGAACTCTTCCCCCAGCCTCGAAGCGGCGATGGTGTAGAAGTCGGGATGGAGGAGGCGGGTGGCGGCGTAGCCGTCGGCTGAGGTGAAGACCACCACCCGGCCGGGATCGGCCTCGATGACTTCGTAGGGCATGGAGTAGGTGGCGAAGTTCTCCTGCGCCGCGCGATAGACTTCGGAGAGGCCCACCTTCCAGCGGCGCATGGCGCCTTGGGTGATGAAGTCCATGGTATGGGGATAGTCGAGCACGAACGTGACCACCAGATCGGCCACGTAGGGCGCGTGGATCAGGTCGGCGTTGACCCCGGTGAGCAGGTCGCGCCGCTTGAGCGCCGGCCGGATGAGCGGGCGCGCCTGGGCGAAGGTGAGGCGCTCCGCGCGCGAGGCGGCGCGGATCATGCGATCCAGCAGCCGGCGCACGAAGGCGACCGCGTCGCCCCCGGAATGGAGATAGACCGAATAGACGTTGCCCAGGGGCACGTAGGTCTCGCCGTCCACCAAAAGGCCGAAGTCGGGCGCCGCCTCCACCCGCCGGCCCGGGCTGGCGCCCGCCGCGAGGTCCAGCGCCAGCGAAAGGAACTCCCCCGGCGACAACGGCGGCCGCTCCGTGATCTCCACGCTGGCCACCACGCGGTCCACGGCGGCGCGATCGGCGTCACGTCCCGCCGTCGGGCAGCAGTAAGTCACTGAAAGCAACACGCCGGCGCGGGCGAAGAGCCAGGCGCGCACGAAGACCGACGCCCCCGGGCGATCCGGGCCGTCGTTCGACTCGAACTCCGCGTAGGCGCAGGCCATGCCACCGCGCGCGTCAGCCCGCACTTCCGGCGTTCCGGCCCCGTCCGGGAACAGTCTCGCGATCCGCTCGCCCAGCAAGCGCGCCACCTGCCGGAGGCTGGCGGGGGCGTTCCCCGCCGCGGCCTCAATCGCCAGCACCGCGCCGGAGGCGTCGTCGCGCTCGAAGCGCACGCCGCCGACGTTGACGCTCTGCCGCCAGCCCTTCCGGGGGCGGGTCAGCGAGAACAACCGGCTCTGATGCTCGTACCGTTCGCTCATCCGGCTCTCACAGGTTCTTCAGGAGATTGTAATCATTAAACAGCACCAGGAGCATCAGGGAGAAGAGCAACACCATCCCGGCGATGGTGGCCCACTGCTGCACTCGCTCAGACACGGGAGACCCCTTCAACTTCTCGACCAGGATGAAGACCAGGTGGCCGCCGTCGAGCACGGGAATGGGGAAGAGGTTGATCACGGCCAGGTTGATGCCCAGCATGCCCAGGATGTAGAGCCACCGCCCCAACCCCTTCTGGGCAGACTTGTGCACCACCACGCCGATGGTGCCCGGCCCCCCCAGGTGCTTCGCCGCGATGCGCCCGGTGAAGAGCGAACGCACCATGCGGAACACCTCCTGCACCATGTACCCCGTTTTCTCCACCCCCAGGGCGCACGCGCCCAGGATGGTGTCGCGCGTCACCAGCACCTCCCGCGGCTCAAACCCGGCGATCTCCAGCACCGCGGAGCGATCCACCTGCACCGGCGTCAGCGACACCTTCTGCTCCAGACCGGCGCGCCGGAACCGCACGTTCACGCTCGCCCGGCGCGACAGGTCTTCCCGGGACATCACCGGCAACCCGTCCAGAAACTGCGCCGCCGCCGAGAGCACCGTGGCCTTCTCCATCGGCGTCGTCTGATCGTCGCCGCCGCCGGTGTGGGTGGAGACCGTCACCCCGCGCTCCGCCGCCGCCACGTCCACCGTGAGCGCGCGGTCACGCCGGCCGGAATCCCACGGCAGCGAGATGGAGATCGCCAGCACTTCGTCGCCGGCCTGCATCCCGGCCCGCTCGGCCGGCGTCCCCGGCAAGACCCCGACGATGCCCCCGCCCGCCGGCGCCGGCCCCGCCTCTCCCGGCGTCGCCGCCGCGGAATCCAGCAGGACGCCCAACAGCCGGTCGGGGTCGGTGATCACGCGGACCTCGTGCTTCTCGCCGCCGCGGGAGAGAAGGAGGGCGACCGGTCGATCTCCGGCGCGGCGCAGCCCGCTCAAGAGCAGGTTGCGGCTGGTGACCGGCGTGAAGCCGGCGTCGTCGGCCGGAAGCGTCGGCGCCGCCTCCACGGAGGATTCCGGCGAGATCTCCGGCGCCGCGCCGTCCGGCAGCCGGAACCCCATGATCCAGTCGCCGGGCGCGATCCCCGCGGCCTCGGCCGACGAACCGCGCTGCACCTTGGCGACCTTCAGCCCCACCCGTTCGACGATCCCCAGTTCCCAACGGCAGAGGGCCGTCACCGGAACGTTGACGGTTCGCGTCGCCTCGGCGCCGGCCGCTCCATCGGCCGACCCGACCTGGAGGGTGACGCTGGCCGCCCGCGGGTGGGCCGCCATGAACTGGGCCACGTCGCGGCCGGTCGCCACCTCTTGCGGGGCGGAAGGCGAAAGGTCACCCTCCGTCGCGGAGATCGTCCGGATGGCGTCGCCCAGCCGCAGCCGGGCGCGCTCGGCCGCGCCGCCGGCGACCAGCGCGGAGATCACCGTGCCGTACTGAGGCGCGATCCCCACCGTCTGAATGCCCAGGTCCTCCCGGTAGGCGGGCGTCGCCGACTCGATGCGCCGCCGGCCCTCGCGTTCGATCTCAAAGCGCAGCGGCGCCTCCCGCGAGGCGTGCGCCACCATCGCGGTGATCTTCTCGAAGTCCTCCACCGGCTCGCCGTCAATCGCCCGGATCTGATCCCCCGGCCGCCAACCGGCCTCCCAGGCCGGCGTCCCCGGGTCCACCGCGCCGACCACCGGCGCCGTGAACCGGGCGCCCGCGCCGAACGCCACCACGAAACAGGCGAAGGCGCAGATCCCGTTCATCGTCACCCCCGCCACGATCACCGCGAACCGCGCTAGCGGCGTCTTGCTGGCGAACTCGTAGGGGGCGCCGGTGCGCCCGTCGCCGGGCGTCTCGCCGGCCATTTTCACGTACCCCCCGAACGGCACGACGCTGAGCCGGTAGTCGGTGGCGCCCTCTAACCCTTCCTCCGGCGGCCGGGGCGCGCCCAGCGTGAACCGCCGCTTGCCGGCGCGGTCCCGCCGCCACCCGAAGAGGCGCGGCCCGAAACCGAGGGAGAAGACCTCGACGCGGATGCGCACCCACTTGGCGACCATGAAGTGGCCCAGTTCGTGCACGAAGATCAACAGGCCCAACGCCAGGACGATGCTCAACCAGGGCCACAGGTCGTGGATCAGAAAGCGGGTGGCGGATTCCATTCACTCCTTCCTTCGGGAACTGGGGGCTGGGCCGCGGAAGTTGTCAGTTGTCAGTCATCAGTTGTCAGGAAGACACGGGCGCGCGGCGGGGGACGCGGTCAGTCGCCAGTTGCCGGTTCCCGCGTCCGCCGTCGCCGCCCGCGACCATTCTAACGGAAGCCACCATGCATGGCTGGGTGAAACGCGGGAACCCGATTGAGAACTTTCCCCGGTTTGCCGACTATAAGGATCGGGGGTCGGGGGT
>JACQVU010000239.1 GCA_016209585.1 Planctomycetota bacterium | reverse complement strand
GTTCCACCCCCGTGCAGGTGCTCTCGCTGACCGGCGTCCAGGCCATCGCTGCGGGAAATTATCACAGCTTGGCGCTCAAGTCGGACGGCACGGTCTGGGCGTGGGGATACAGCAGATTGCTTGAGGGCGGTTCAACCGCGACTCAGGTGCTCGGCCTCGTCGGCGTGCGGGCCATCGCCGTGGGCGCCGATCACGGCCTGGCGCTCAAGTAGCGCGACACGTCGCGCCGGCTCGGCGACAAGGGTGTGGGGTGGCGCGCAGGCAGGCACGGAGGCCTGCCCCACCGGGGGCGGCGGGTAACCGTTCACCTTCCCTCTTATAGTGGATTGATGTGAGTCTGGACACAACCTGTTGTGGTCGCGCCATCGGTGCGGGGTAGAAAACCACGTAGTTTTGGGATATTGTCATTATGTAAGTAATCTGTAACCCCTTGCTGGTAAATAGGTTACAGCGCGACACCCCTCAGGTGAACGGTTACGGGCGGCGGTGGGGTGCGACCGCCCACGCTCCGCGCGTACAAGTTCAATCTGCACCCTCGGGCTTTCGCGGCTTCAGAAATTCGGTCACCCGGACCGGGGCGGCCGCGTGACCTTCTCGCCAGCCGCGCCGCGGCGGGCAGCCTCGCCGAGCGCGGTGATCTCCCCGCGATTCCGGCGCACGACGGCGGTGTCGCCGTAGTTCTCAAGCAGGCGCTGGGCGCGATCCGCCGCGTCGGCGTAGTCGCCGGCGTCAAACTCGTCGCCGACTTTCTTCAGCATCGCCTGGGCGACGCGTTCGTCCATTTCGTTCCGCGGGCGGGCGGCGGGAGCGTCGCCAGGTTCCTGCTTCGCCGTCGGCGCCGACGCCGCCGTGGACGAGGGCTGAGCCACCCTGGCGCCCGGCGTGGGGGTAGGTGGGATCGCCGGCGCGCTTCCCGGCGGCTGGCGCGGGCCGGCCGAAGCCTGCGGCGCGACAGTCGGCGCCGGGTCCGGCCCCTTGTTCCGGGGCTGAGAACCGCCCCCACCCGGTTTTCGGCCCCCTTCACCCGCGGGGAGAGAGGGTGCGGCGGCGGGGGGCTTCGCCTGGTCTCCCGCTTCCGGTGAGGCTGGCGCGCCAGCTGTGGGAGGCGTGCGCGCGCCGGGTTCGCCAGGGGACTGGCGCCGGGGCCGCGCGGGGGGATCAAGGGGTTCCGGCTTCCCCTCCTTCGTGACCTTGACGCCGAGTTTTTCGAGGCGGGCGCGCGCGTCCCTGCCGGCGGCGGTATAGGGGTAGTCGCGGACGACCTGGACGTATTTGTCAACAACGTCGTACTTCCGGCCCGGGTACTTCTCTTCGAACGAACGCGCGAGGTTCAGCAGACGAGAAGCGAGGTCTTCCGCGCGGTTGGCGACATCGTCGGTGGCCGGCTTGTCCATCACGGACATCTTGCGGGCGGCGTAGACACGCTCGTTGATCTCCTGGAGGAGCGGTTCGCCCTTTTCGTTGTTGTACTCGGCGTACTGCTGAAACTCGGCGCGGGCCGCCTCGAATTTTTCGACGGCCTGTTTGCTCTTCGCCGGATCATTCTCCTTGTACGATTGTTCCAAAAGCGCTTGCCCCTCGTCCCGCAGCGCGTTGCCTCGCTTAAGGTGTTGTTCCCCCTCGGCCCGCGCCGTGGCCGGCGCGGCCAGCAGCGCGCCGAGCGCCAGAAGCCCCCTCACGAGCAGGGCGGACGGGCGGCGCATCGGGGACAGCGGAAACGGAGGCATGGTCACGCGCTGCAAAGATGCCGGTAAGGGACGAGTCAACGGTCCCCCGGCGCGGCCGGCGCCGCCGCCGGAGGCGGGGACGCCCGCGGCGGTTGGGAAGCCGGCGCGGGGGCGACCGGTTCCGGGACTGCGGCCGGCGTCGGGGTGACTGGTTCCGGGAGTGTGACAGGCGTGGCGGAACGCGGGTTCCGCAACGTCCAAGGCGCGGGCATGGGCGGCGCAGCCTCGACCGGCGTCGGCGCGGCGGGCGGTGCGACGGGTTCCGCCGATGGGAGGGGCGGAGGGAAGAAGAGCGGCGGCGGTTCAGCCGCGGGCGAAACCGTGGGCGCGGGAACGGGCACGGGCGGCGCCTCCGGGCGAGGGGCGGGCGGAGCAGTTGGCGTGGCGGCGGGGAAGTAGTCGACCACGATCGGTTTCCGCGCCGGCTCAGGCGGCACGGTCGAAGGCGCGGGAGGCGCGGGAGGCGCGGGAGCCACGGCCGCCGTTGGCGCCGGGGCGCGGGGGAACTCGCCGGCGCCACGGAAGAAGACGTAGACATCGTGCGCCCCGGACACGGGGAACGAGAGGATGTCGGCGCCCACGAAGACCGCCAGTGCGAAAGGCATGATGAAGGCGTCGTCCGGCTCGGCCGTGTCGGTCACATACTTCGTGCTGTTGCCGGACCAGTAGCGATGCTCGAAGAAGGCGCAGCCGCTGGCGCCGACGCCAAGCCAAAAGCCGGCGGCCAGCAGCGCCACGGCGCGGGCGCGGAGCAGGAAGGGGTGACAGGTCGCGGGCATGTATGGAAGGTCTCCCAAGAGAGGATTATATGACGGCGCGCCGGGCGAGCGAGCAGGATTCTCGATCCACCGGAAGGGAAGCCCCGGTACAATTGTCGCGTCCCAACATCGGAGGCGAGAGAGCCATGAATACCATCCTCATGAAGGCTGCGGCGGGCGCGGTCGTGGCGGCGGTGCTGCTGGGCGTAGCGCCGGCGACCTCGCGGCACGCCGGCGCGCAGGAGTGGGCGCGCGACGGCGAGCGGGGGCGGGAAGGAGATCGGGACCGGGATCGCGAACGGGCGCGGGATCGTGATATGGCGCGTCCGGGCGACCGGGGGGAGGGGCGGGAGCAGGAGGCGCGTATGCTCCGCGAACGGTTCGAGGGGCTGATGCGCGAGGCCCGCGAACTGCGCGAGCAGGCCGCCCGCCTGCGGGGCGAGGAGGGACGCGGCCCTGAGAACTTTGATCGTCCCTTCCCCGATGGGCCGCGTTTCGAGGGTGGGCGGATGGAAATGGAAATGGAGCGCGCGCTCCGGCCGGGCGATCAGCGGGAAGACCGCAGGGTCTACCTGTTCGAGCGCAACGGAGGCGCGATGCGCGTCGTTCCCGGCCCTGGTCGCGAAGGCGGCGAGCTCGATCGGGGGCCGGCGACGCGCCAGATTCCGCAAAAGGCACGGGAACTCGCCGAGCGGATGCGCGACAAGGCCGCGCAGCGCGAGCGCCTCCTCCGCGAACGCGGCGAGGGTGGTGGCGACCGCACGAAGCTGCTGGAACGGATGCGCGAACGGGGCGAAGGCTCCGGCGACCGCATGAAAATGCTGGGACGGATGCTCGACCGCGGCCGGGATGGCGGCGGCGGCCGCGCCGGTGGCGGCGGCATGGCCGGACGGGGGCGCGCGTTCGCCTCGCCGGTTCCGGGGCCAGGCGGGAAGCGATTCGCCGGGCGCGGCGCCGGCGCTGGGCCAGGCCAGGACCGGGAGGTGTTCCAGGAGATGGAGCACCTGCGCCAGGAGAATGAGAACCTTCGCCAGGAGATCGATCGGATGCGGAACGGCATGCAGCGCCAACAGGAGCGTATGGCGCGGGAGCAACAACAGCGCGGCGAACGCCAACAGCGCGGCCCAAGCACGCCCAACCCGCGCGCCACGCATCGGCAGCCGAATCCGGGCGCTGGTCCGGGCGGCCCGACCCCGCGCGAGTTGCAGCGCCGGCAGCGGGCGGCTGGCCCGGGCCATGGTCCCGGCGCCGGCCCCGGCACGCCCGGACCGGAGGGAATGCGGCCGCAACCGTTCGGGCCTGGTCCTGGCCCCGGCCCCGGCGCCATGCCGGGCGCGCCCAACCGGCGCGAGATGCAACGCCAACCGCCCGCGCCCGGCGGTCCCGGTGGCCCCGGTCCGCGGGGTGGGCCGGAAGGCGGCGAAGGGCCTGGCCCCGGTCCTGGCCGTGGGCCGGTTCCGCCCGGTGGTCCGGTCGGTCCTGGCTTCCGGGGCGAGATTCTCCCGGCTCCGGAGGGAGAGATCGGCGACGAATTGCGGCGGCTCTTTTCGGCTCCAGCCCCGACGCCCGCCCCGGCTGCCCCGCCGGTGACCGGTGAGGGGGCGCGGGCCGCGCCCGCCGGTGAAGCGGCGGCCGAAGCGACGCCCGAGGAGAACGGTGAAGAGACAGCCGCGGCGGAGAGCGCCCCGGAGGAGCCGGAAGCGGCGGGCGAGACCGAATCTGAAGTGGAGCCGGAGGCGAACCGGTGACGACGGGCCAGCGGGCTGTTTCCGGGCCACCTGCCCCTGGCCCCTGACCCCCGCCCCCTCCGTCAGCGTTTGTCGCCGCGATCCGCGCTGCTGGCGGAGCCGCCGGCGGGATGGCCGCCGGCGGGCGGCTTGGCGGCGGGCGCGCGCGCGGCGGGGGTCTGCGCCAAGCCGACGGGGAAGAGATCGCCCAGGGCGGCGAGGTCGGCCGCGGCGGCCTGGGCGGCGCGGATATTCTCTTCCTTGATGGCGAGATAGACCTCTTTGCGGTGGACGGCGATGTTTTTCGGCGCGCTGATACCGACGCGCACTTTGTCGCCCTTGATATCGACGATCGTGATCTCCACGTCGTCGCCGATCATGATCGTTTCGTTCTTCTGGCGGGAAAGGACGAGCATCAGGCGCCCTCCTTTCCGCCGGAGGCCGGGGCGCCGCGGCGCGGGGGCGTGGGTGTGGGCGGGCCGGCGCCGGCCCCCTCCGGG
>JACQVU010000238.1 GCA_016209585.1 Planctomycetota bacterium | reverse complement strand
GCGGTACTCCGCCCGCGCCCGACCCCCGCTCCCTCGGTTCACGACGGGGGCGAAGCGGTCGCCGTGAGATAGGGCTTGAACGCGGCTTCGATCCGCGCCCGGTCGTGGTACCCCACCAGACGCTGGCGGACGATGCCGTCGCGATCGATCACGTAGAGGCGCGGGATGGCGTTTCCGGCGAAGACGGGGCCGTAGTCGCGGGACCTGCCCTTCAGCAGCACATAGGGGACGGAATGCGCGTCGCGGAACCGGGTGACCGTTTCAGTCTTCTCGTCCGAGACCCCCACCACGACCAGGTCGCCGGCGTGCTTCCGGGAAATCTCCGCCAGGTGGGGAATCTCCTCGCGGCATGGCCCGCACCAGGTGGCCCAGAAGTCCAGGAGGACGATCCGGCCGCGGAAGTCGCTCAGTTTGACTGGTTTCCCGTCAAGCCCCGGCCGTTCCACGTCCGGCGCCGGTTCGTTGAGCATCGCGTCGCCGTCGTCATCCGGCGCGCCCGATCCCCCGCCGCTCTCCACCGAGGTCCGGCAGGCCGAGATCGCGCCGACGACGCCCAGAGCCACCACCGCGCGGCACAGGAGTGATACATGTGACATTGTGTGTGAATGGTCGAGTGTGGGGTGTTCGAAAACAGGCGCTAAAACTCCTCTTCCGCGCCACCGGCGGGGCGCGGCGGCTCCGGAGCGGGCGCGCGCGGGGTCTGGGCGGGTTGCCCCAGTTTCGCGCGCAGGAAAGCGTGGACGCGGCGATACACCTCGTCGCGCGAGATCGACATCGCCGGGCCGAGGTTGAACCCGTGATCCCCGCCCGCGACTTCGAGCAACTCCGAGTCCACGCCGGCGGCCCGCAGCGCCGCGTGCATCCGCCGGGATTGGGAGATAGACACCGTCTTGTCTTTCGTGCCGTGCGCCAGCAGGAACGGCGGGTCGTCCTTGCTCACATGATGTATGGGACTCATGACGACGTACGCGTCACGATTCGTCTTCAGCGGGCCGGGCATGCGATGCACCACGTAGGCCTCGAACTCGCCGTCCGTGAAATCGTGCACCCCGTACAGCGCGGCCACGCACTGCACCCGGCTGGAGACGCTCGCGTAGTCCCCGGGCCGCGGCTTCGGCGGGTCCGCCGTGCCCAACAACGAAACCAGGTGGCCCCCGGCCGAGTCGCCGACGGCGCCGATGCGGTCCGGGTCCAGCCGGTGCTTGCCGGCGTGCGCCCGCAGCCACCGGACGGAGTAGCGCACGTCGTCGATGGTGTCGGCGAACCAGTGCTTCGGAAGCAGGCGGTAGTCGATGGAGGCGCTCACGAACCCCTCGCGCGCCGTGGCGCGGGCGCGGTCGGAAAGGTCGCGGTGCGTGCCCAAGGCCCAGCCGCCGCCGTGGACCCAGATGACGCCGGGGAAGACCCGGTCGCCCTCCGTCTTCGGCACGAAGAGGTTCATCCGCAGTTGTTCGCCCGCCACCCGGCGGAAAAGCAGGTCCAGGTGCTCGTCGATGTCGTAGGCCGGCGCCGGCGTCGCCGACGGCTCCTCGCCGCGAACCGCCCGGGTGCAGGCGAGAGGCAGCAGCGCCGCCAGCACGAGCGCGATGGCCGCGCGGCACGGTGGCCGCGACCAGGGCGCGAGATCCCGCTCTTCGAGAGACTTCCAGTATTTCCTGTGCGCGATCTCAGTCATGGATCACTTCGGCACTCACCCGCGCGTTCGCGCCACGGCCCGTTGCCAGGCGGCGTAGAGCGCGTCGCGATCCCTGGAACGCATGGCGGGCTTGAACTCGCGGTCGGCGCGCCACCATCCTTCGATCTCGCTCTCGCTCTTCCAGAAACCGACGGCCAGCCCGGCCAGGCAGGCTGCGCCCAGGGCGGTGGTCTCGGCCACGCGCGAGCGGGCGACCACCGCGCCGAGCAGGTCAGCCTGGAACTGCATGAGGAAGCCGTTGGCCACCGCGCCACCATCGACCTTCAGGCGCGTGATGCGCCGGCCGGAGTCCGCCTCCATCGCCCGAAGGACGTCGGTCGACTGGTAGGCGATGCTCTCCAGCGCCGCGCGGCAGAGATGGGCGCGCCCCGCCCCGCGCGTGAGCCCCACCAGCGCGCCGCGCGCCGCCTGGTCCCAGTAGGGCGCGCCCAGCCCGGTGAAGGCCGGCACCAGGTAAACGCCGGCGTTGTCGGGCACGGAGCGCGCCAGCTCCTCCGTCTCGGCCGCGCGCCGGATGATGCCCAATCCGTCGCGCAACCATTGCACGGCCGCGCCGGCGATGAAAACGCTGCCCTCCAGCGCGTAGACCGTCCGGCCGCCGCGACCTACGGCCAGCGTGGTGAGCAGCCCGTGCCGCGACGCCACGAACTCCGGCCCGGCCACCTGCAGCATGAAGCACCCGGTGCCGTAAGTGTTCTTGACGGAGCCGGGATCGAAACAGGCCTGGCCGAAGAGCGCCGCCTGCTGGTCGCCCACCAGCGCGGCGATGGGCAGGCCGGCCGGCAGCCCAGCCACGCGGCGGGTGCGGCCAAACTCGCCGCTCGAAGGCCGAGCCTCGGGCAGCAAGGCGGCGGGGATCCGCAAGCGGTCGAGAATGGCGGCGTCCCACCGCCGCTCGCGGATGTTGAAAAGCAGCGTGCGCGAGGCGTTGGTGAAGTCGGTCAGGTGGGGCGGGGGCGCGCCCTGGGCCAGGCGCGAGAGGAGCCAGGTGTCGATGGTGCCGAACGCCAGGTCGCCCTTCTCGGCCCGTTGGCGCGCGCCGGGCACGTGGTCCAGCAGCCATGCGACCTTGGTGCCGGAGAAGTAGGCGTCGAGCGGCAGGCCGGTGCGTGCGCGGACGGTCTTCTCGAACCCGGCGGCGCGCAAGGCGTCGCACGTCGGCGCGGTGCGGCGGCACTGCCAGACAATGGCGTTGTGGATGGGCCGGCCCGTGGCCCGCTCCCAGATCACCGTGGTCTCGCGCTGGTTGGTGACGCCCACCGCGGCCAGGTCGCGCCCCTTTGCCCCGGCGTCGCGCAGCGCCCGCGACACCGCCCGCCCGGTGGCGGCCACGATCTCCTCGGGGTCGTGCTCCACCCAGCCGGGCTTGGGGTAATGTTGCGTGATCTCGCGGTAGCCGCGGCCGCGCGGGTTGCCTTGGCGGTCAAAGAGAATCGCCGTCGAACCCGTGGTTCCCTGGTCGATTCCCAGAACGTATTTCATCCCCCCAGTCTACTCGTTTCCGGTTCGGAAAACCGTTGCGGCCCACGCAGCCACGGCTAGCATACGAGGAGCAGTGGTCAGTGGTCAGTGGTCAGGTGAACACTGCGGATAACCGCCACCTGGCAACTGACAACTGACAACTGATAACTGGCATTGGCATTGGCATTGACGGGAGCGTTCTCCATGTCCGCGCATTCCGTCTGGTGGAACGGCCGTCTCTGCCCCTGGGACGCCGAACGCAAACTGATGTTCCTCTGGGTCGCCGCCCAGCCGGAGTCGTCGGTGGAACTGATCCGCGTCGCCCCCACCGCGCAGGGCCGCGCGGTCGTCCGGCTGCACGACCACTTTGATCGCTTCTTCGCCAAGGTCGCCCACCGCGGGTTGCGTCCGGCCTACTCGCGCGAGCAGGTGGTCGAGGCTCTGGAGCAGGTCGTCCAGGCCGCCGACATCACCAACGGCTGCGTGGGGCTGGTCGCCGCGCGCAACGTCGACTTCGTGGAGCCGGGAACCCCCCGCCCCCCGGACGACACCCTGGTGGTGGCATGGGAGTTCCCCGACGTGGGCGAGGCTGACGTCCAACGCTTCAACCTGACGCTCTTCCACCGGCCGGAGACGGGAACGCCCGGGGAATGGCGGCTCTTCCCCTACTCCAACGACCCCTGGCGCGCGGCCCTGGCGCGCGCCGCCGCCCCGCATGCGCGCCCGCCCCGCCCGGACCAGCCGGGCGACCTGGGATTCGAGGAAGTGGTGCTCACCGCGCTCTTCGTGCAGACCAACCGCGGCGTGCGCGAGAACATTTTCCTCTCCCACGCCGGCGAGGTCTGGCTGACCCCCGAACCGCCCCGCGGCGAGAGCATCGCCCGCAACACGTTCCGACTCATCGTCCAGGAGATGGGCGTGCCGATCCGCGTCGTCGACTGGGGCGAACAGAACGTGCACGACGCCGAGGAGGCCTTCTTCGCCGGCTCCACCCACCAGGTCTATCCCATCGTCGCCTTCGAGGGCCGCGCCCCCAAGGGCCACGGCCAACCGGGGGAGTTCACCCGCGCCGTCACCGAACGCTGGCGTCGCGCCCGCTTCACCCCCGGCCCCAAACACGCACCCTGGTTCACACGCGTCGAGGAAAGCGTTCACCAGATGATCAACGCCATCTATCACTGATCCCGTCCCGACCCGACCCGCCGACCTCTCCCGATGCGCCACGTCACGCCCCGATCGCGCCGCGCGGCGCGCCACAGCCCGTCGATAAAATCCCGTTCCGCCGCGCCTCGACTTTACCGCCGGGCTGTCAGCCTCGCCGCCGCCCTGGCCATGGTCGCGGCGCTGGTGGCCGGCGCCGGAGCGGGCCGCGCCGCGCTCGCACAGACGCCGGCCGAGCCGCCGCCACGCGCGGCGGAACGGGTGGCGGAGGAAGTTTCCCCGGCCGGGGAGTCCGCGGCTTCGAAGCCGGAAGGCGGCGCCCGCGCGACTTCCGCCCCGGCGAGCGGCGCCCCCGCGGTTCCCCCGCCGGCGCGTCCTTCGGCGCCGCCGCCGGTTCCCCCGGACTGGGACCCGGAAGGCAAGGTGGTGCGGCGGATCGATTTCCGCTACCACAATCCCCGCGCGCCGCGCAGTTGGGACGACTCCAAGTTCTTCAACACCATCCGCACCAAGCCGGGCATGCCCTATTCCTGGCGGCGGACGACCGACGACCTTCAGGAACTCTACAAACTCGGCCTCTACCAGAGCTACCAGTGCGCGGCCTCGCCCGCGCCCGATGACCCGACGGGCTGCGTCGTCCAGTGGGTGGTGGTCGAGAACCCCTACGTGCGCGAGATCAAGTTCGATGGCGACCTCGTGCTGAAGGAAGACGACATCACCGCCCTGATCCCCAACCGCCTGAACTACTACGCCACGCCGAGCCTCGTCGATGAGGCCGTCCGCAAGATCCGCAAGCACTATCGGGAGAAAGGGTACCTCTTCGCGGTGGTGGAGAACCCGCGCCTGCGGCCCGCGGCGCTCATGCCCGACCAGGACAACGGCGACGTAATCCTCACCTTCAAGATCGAGGCTGGCCCGCCCGCCAAGTACGACCGGTTGCGCTTCATCGTCGAGGGCATTCCAGCGGCCAGCGACGACGACTTCGACGTGGACGACTGGGTCGAGGAAGCGCCAGAAGGCTCCGAGGAGCGCGCCCGGCGCGAAGAACTGGCTGAGGTGGCGCGCTTCGCCGGCGAGTTCTTCGCCCAACCCTCGCTCACCGCCAAGGTCTTCTCCTGGCTCTGGCGCAAGACGGCCGGCGGCTCGCCCTACGAGACCCGCTTCAATGACTTCGGCGCGCGCACCGATCTTGGAACCCGCTGGTACAACCAGCAAACCTGGGACGAGACCAAAATCCGCCAGGACCTCGCCGACGCCGCCGCCAAACTGCGGTTGAACGGCTGGCTGGACGCCCGCGTGCTGCTCTACGACGTGGCCTTCGCCCCTTCCTCGCCCTGGTTCGCGTCGCCCCAGCAGTACGGGCTGGTGACGTTGACCATCAAGATCGTCCCCGGCCGTCGCTACCGGCTGCGCCGGGTGAACGTGACCGGCGCCTTCGACCTGGTGAAGCCGGAGGAGGTCCGCGAGATGATCTCCGTGAAGGACGGGGAGCCTTACGTGCCAGCCGTGATCTTCGGAAACCCGCGCGACCCCGACGAGCGCGGCGACGTGGGCGCCATCAAAGACCGCTTCGGGAACGCGGCCTACCGCCGGGCGCGGATCGGCGACGACAGCGCATGGGAGGCCAACCATACCGTGGTCACCACGCGGCGCGACGAGTCTGACCCCGTCGGCACGCCGACCGGCGAGGTGGACCTCAACCTGGCCATCACGCAGGGCGACCGCGTGAAGATGGGCGACGTGAACATCCGGGGCAACAGCCGCACCAAAGACTCCGTGATCCGCCGCTGGATGACGCTGCGGCCGGACGACGACTACAACGAGAAGGAGTTTCAGAACAGCAAGTCGCGCGTCATCTCTTCGCGCTACTTCGACCTGGAGACGACCCGCGTCTACACCCGCCCGAACGAGCAGGACCCCTTCCGCGAGGACATCTACGCCGACGTGAAGGAGGCGAACACCGGCCAGTTCTCGGTCGGGGGGTCGTTCTCGTCGGCCGATTCGTTCGCGGCGCTATTCAACCTGAACATCCGCAACTTCGACATCCTCGATCCGCCCCGGACCGACTCGATCTCCCACTTCTTCGGCGACATCGTCTCTTCCGAGGCCTTCCGAGGCGCGGGGCAGGTGTTCAACCTGCGCCTGCAACCCGGCGTCCGCGCCTCCTCCTACCAGGTGGACTGGTCGGACCCGACCTTCCTGGACCGCAACTACACGATGGATGTCTCCGCCGGCGCCACCACGCGCGACTTCCGCTCGTACTCGCAGGCCGCGAAGAACTACAGCCTGGGCTTTGGCAAGTACTGGAACGCGGGGCTGCTCGACGGCTTCTCCACCTCGCTGACCTACACCTATTCGACGGTGAAGATCCACCACGTGGACTTCGACGCCCCCGAGATCGTGCGGCGCGAGAAGGGGATCACGCGCACCTCGGCCGTCACGCTCGGCGCCGGCTACGACCAGCGCGACAACACCTTCGACCCCACCGAGGGCTACTACCTCCAGTCCGATCTCACGCTCTTCGGCGGACCGATGGGCGCCGACGTTGACCTTTTGCAACTGCAACCCCGGGCTTCGGGCTACTATCCGCTCTGGACGCCGGGCGTGCGGCGCTCGCTGGTGCTCACCACCATCGCGCAGGCCGGGTGGAACAACCCCTTCCGCAATCGAGTGATCACGGTGGTGGAGCGCGACGCCGACGGGCGCGTCCGGCGCGTCCAGCGGCTGGAGACCGCGCCCACGCCGATCTTCCAACGCTTCTTCGTCGGAGACTTCGGCTCGCTGCGCGGCTTCCAGTTCCACGGCATCGGCCCGCGCGAGAACGGCGAGGCGGTGGGCGGCGACTTCTTCGTCACCTCCACCGTGGAACTCTCCTTCCCCCTGGTGCTCGACATTCTCAAACTGGTCACGTTCTTCGACATGGGACAGTTGCAGCGCCAGGGCGGCGACTTCGACCGCAACGACTTCCGCAACGCCGTGGGTTTCGGCTTCCGCTTCTACATTCCGCCGCTGGGGCCGGTGCCGCTGGCGCTGGACATCGCCTGGCCCCAGAAGAAGGGGCTGGAGGACGGCACGCAGCGCATCCACTTCAACCTGGGGTTCCTCTTCTGATCCGCGTGAGATGCCGCGCGAGATCGCGCCGTTTCATGTCGCGATCTGGTGCTCTTCGAAGTCCTTTCCCGCCGCGAGCCGGGCATCGTCGCGGTTCATCCGAAGG
Organism: Planctomycetota bacterium; assembly: GCA_016209585.1. Classification (GTDB taxonomy): domain Bacteria; phylum Planctomycetota; class UBA8742; order JACQVU01; family JACQVU01; genus JACQVU01. The sequence continues at coordinate 405 of JACQVU010000238.1, read as the reverse complement.
GCCTCGGCCAGCGTCACTCGGAGCGACTCGATCAGTTCGTCGCGCGTCGCTTCCTGGCAGTTCACGCCCGGAATCTCCTCGATCCAGCCGATCCACCAGCGACCGTCCTTCTTCACTACGGCGGTGTAGGTCTGACTCATTGCGCGCGCCTCCACGGAAATCCTACCACGCGAGCGGGAGTTCGTTCCCGTTCACCCGCCGTCTTCCCGCAGCCGGCGTTCGGCCGCGCGAGCGTGGGCGGCGAGGCCCTCCAGCCGCGCCAGGCTGGCGGCGTCGGCCGCGAGGGCGTCGCGGGCCGCCGGCGGGCCGCAACGGTCAAGCCAGGTGCGCACGCGCAGGAAGCTGAAGACCGACAACCCTCCAGAGAAGCGCGCCGTTCCCCCGGTGGGAAGCACGTGGTTTGGG
>JACQVU010000236.1 GCA_016209585.1 Planctomycetota bacterium | reverse complement strand
GGTCGGGGGTCGTGGATCGGGGAGATGGGGAGACAAGGAGATGGGGGTCGGGGCTGAGGCGCTCTATCGGCTGACAACTGGCAACTGACAACTGACAACTGCTGACCGACAACTCTCGTCCAGCCTCTCCGCACAGTATATGGAGAGGTTGCCCGGTCTGAAGCGAAAACCGGCGAGGTCTTTTCCTTGTCCCACGCCTTTCCGGGCGCGGACAATTCACTTGGAGGCTCGCGACCCGCCATGCCCGAAGGCTCGCTCTGTTATCACTGGTGGTGGGTCTGGACCCGGCCGCTTACCGCCGAAGACCAGGCGGAACTGAGCGCCATCATCGAGGAGTGGGGGCGCGCCATTGCCGCCGAGTGTGCCCGCGAGGCGCCGCCGCGCGCCTTCGAGACCAGCGACGTTGAGTACTCCGAGGGCGGCCGGCGCATGGAGTTCTTCACCACCTCCACCGGTTTCTCCACCCGCTGGATGGCCGCGCTGAAGTTCGCCCTGGGCCGCTTCTACCACGCGGCCGTCGTGGAACACGATGTCGAAGAGTTCGACGACCTGGACGGTTGGTACCCGCCGGAACCTGGAGGGGTTGGGGATCGGTGGCCGGGGGTCGGGGGCGCCTTCGGCGAGGCGGGAAAGGCGTGAAGGGTGGGAAGGCGCGAAAGGAGGGTCGGGGGGATGCCAAAAAGGCTGGAGGCCCGCGGCGGGCGTCGCCCGGCGGGCCTCCGTGGCCCTTCGTGGATTGCCATCGGCGTTCCGGATGCCGTGGCGCCGCGATCGGTCGCCACGGGTCGCGTCGGGTCGGTGCGCGGGATGCTTCGCCTCCCCAGGGGCGCGGGCGGCTCCGCCGCCGCGGCCCTGGAAGAAACGCGCCTCGACCGGCCCCAGGCTCGCTGTCGGCGCGCCGATCCGCGGGCGCGCCGCGAGTCCGAGGCTGGACCGAAGGGACTTCTCCCGCTCCAGACCGGAGAAGCGGAGTCCCCTTGCCGGCCCAACGCGCGCGGCCGTCCGCGCGCCGTGGAAGAAGGCGCGCCCCGCGCGGGCACTGACAGAAAGTCAATGCGGTGGCGGGCGAAGACGGCCGGCCAAACCGGCGCCGAAGAGCGGGGACGGGACAACGCTGGCGGGATGGAGCCTTCGCCGCCCATACGCGGCCAAGACTCCCGGACGCCGCCGGCCGGTGACTCCCTTCACCGACTCTCGGCCAGGCCGCACGCGGCTGCGGCCCTCGTTCCGGCCCCAATCCCTTGGGGCCACCCACGCCCACGAACGGCACGGGCTGAAGGAACGTCGTCAGTTATCTGAATTTGAGAGTTCGGTGTCAAGAATAAAAACCGCCGACAAGAAAAAAAATTATCGTAAGTTATTTTGCAACAACATATTGCGATAACACATTTCACATTTCAAAACTCACACTCTAACTTATTTACACAAACACTGTAGATACTATTGTTTCGGAACAGTGTGGCTCGCTTCCCCCATCCATGAAGTAACCGTTCACCAGGGGACGGCGCCGGCAAGACGAGGTCCGGGCGTGAACGCCTCTCGATAGATTACTCCTTCTGTACAAATGTCATTGCCCGGCGCTCCCCGACACCAACTTCTACCCCCCACGCGCGCGGCGGATGAGGAGGTCAGCCAGCCGCTGACGAAGGCGGGGCGAGGCGGGGTCTTTCGCCAGCGCCTGTTGATAGGCGCGCTCGGCGGCGGCGAGGTCTCCGGCGCTCTCTTCCAGGAGGCCGGACTCGGCGAGCGGCGCGGCGCCCTCGGGGTCCAGCGCGGCGGCGCGGGCGAGCCACTGGCGCGCCGCCGGCACGTTATTCTGCCCGGCCTCCAGTCGGCCCAGTTCCAGGGCGGCGGGGGCGCATCGCGGCTCCCTGGCGAGAGCGTCAAGGAGGTGGCGGCGCGCGGCCGGCGCTTCGCCGCGCGCGGCGGCCACGCGGCCGGCGCGGACCAGCGGCTCGGCGCGGGCTGGTTCGAGCGCCGCGAGTTCCATGAAGCGTTCGTAGGCTTTGTGCGCTTCGCCGAGAAAGTCGCAGGCCGCGGCCAGCGCCCACTTCTCGGGCAGCGCCGAGGGGCCGGCGCCGGTGTGGAACTCGCCCAGGGCCAGGGCCTGCTCGGCGATGGTCCGGCCGCTTCGCACCAGGGCGGGGTCGTCTCGTTGAACGCCGAGGAGGATGCAGGCGCGGCCGTAGTTGGCGCGGTCCAGCCGGTGGCGCGGCCAGCCGCCGCTCTCCAGGTGGCGGCGGAGGTCGCGCCAGGCGGGATCGAGCGCCCCGAGTTCGAGGCGGGCCTCGCCGGATGCGCCGAGGAAGCGCGTCGGCTGCGGTTCGAGGCCGGCCGCGGCGCGGGCGCGGCGCCACTGATCGATGACGTCCAGCACGGCGCTCCACTGCTCGGCCTGGCGGGCCGCGCTCACCAGGTTGCCCCAGGCGTCGTCGTAGAACAGGCCCGGCGGCGTCAGGTCGAGGGCCTGGCGGTACTGGGCCAGGGCGGCGTCGTACAGGCGCCGGGCGCGGGCGGGCTCGCGCGCGCGGGAGTCGTCGCCGGCGCGCGCCAGCGCGTTTCCCAGGTTGACGCGCCCGCGGTTGTTGTCGGGGTTCTTCCACACGGTGTCGCGCCAGAGCGCGAGTTCCGTGTCATAGTCCGCGCCGCGCGCCAGCGTCAGCACGGCCAGCGCGCCGCAGAGAATCGCGCTCCAGCCGAACGCGGTCGCCCCCGGATGGACGCCCGCCCAGCGGCGGCCGGCGGCCTCGGCCAGGGCCAGGATCGCGCAGGCGAGCGCGAAGCAAACTCCGGCCGACGCCGCGTAGGCCCGGTACTCGAACGCCAAGTCAAACCGCGCGACGACGCTCGACGACGGCGCGACCGCCGCGTAGAAGAACAACAGCCCGAACGCCGCCCACGCCACGGCGAAGCGCCGCCACGCGGCCAGTGCCGCGGCCAGCAAGCCTGCGTGCAACGCCGTGAACCAGACCGCCGGCGACAACCCCAGCGCCAGGGGCGGAAAGTCGGCCGCCGTCAGCCTCGGCTGCGCGCGCGCCACGGCCCGGCTGAAAAACCAGGGCAGGCCGGCGTGGTAGTCGATCCGCAAGCCGTCGGGCCACACGAGCAGCCCCAGGTACCGCGCCACGGTCCAGGGCTGAACGAAGCGCCAACGCTCCGCCGAGATGGGCGCGCCGGCCGCGCTCCCCTCCACCTGGCCGGAGGCGGCCAGCAGCCAGAGGAGCGCCGCGCCGCCGGCGGCCGCGATGACGGCGAGGCTCAGGAGCACGACGCGGCGCGCGCGGGAGGGGGCGACGGCCCACGGCACGATCACCAGGGCAAGCGGCACGATCATCACGGCCACGCTCTTGGCGCCGGCGCCCAGCGCGGCCAGGAGCATCGCCGCGGCCGTCCATCCCGCCGCGCGCCAGGGCCAGAGGCGGCCGGGCGCGTCCGGGGGCGCGCCGGGCGTGGACGCGGGGCCGGGCAGGCCGGCCGGTGCGGCGCGCGCCGCGCGGAGCAGGGCGAGCAGCCCGGCGAAGACGAAGGTGGTGGCGAGCGTCTCGGCGCGCAGCGTCACGAAGTTTACGGCCTGCGTGGAGAGGGGATGGAGCGCCCAGATCGCCGCCGCCAAGCCCGGCGCGTGGCGGCGGACGAACTCGCGGCGCGCCACGCGCCCTTCGCGCATGACCGCGCGCAGCAACTGGAAGAGCAAGGCCGCGTTCAGGAGGTGCACCACCACGTTGGCCGCGTGGAAGACGAAGGGCCGTGGTTCGCCGGTGGCGGGGTCGTGGCCCCCGGGCAGCGCGTAACACAGCCCGACCGTGGCGCGATAGAGGCCGCGGTTGAAGAACCGCTCCCGGCTCGTGAACTGCGAAGCCGCGTACCCCGGGCGGCGAATGGCTGGCTCTTCCAGCACCTGTTCGCGGTCGTCGAAGTGCCACTCGTCGTCCAGTGACGGCAGGTAGACCAGCAGCGCCGCCAGCATCCCCAGCGCCAGCGCGACCGCCGGCGGGATCGTTCGCGCCAGCGCCAGCGCCCGCGCGGCGCGCGGAAAAGGCCAGGAAGCCACGGGTTTCGCGTTCATCCGCGCGAGAGGAGCAGGCCGGAGAGGTACTCCGTCTCCGGGCAGAAGGCTGAGACCGGGTGATCCGGCGCGGCCCCGAGCCGGCGCAGCAGCGTCAGCGGCGCGTGGAGGGCGTCGGCCGCCTCCCGGCAGACCGCCAGCAGGTGGTCGGCGCCGACGGCGGCGGAGCAGGAGAAGACCAGCAGCAGCGCGCCGGGGCGGCCGAGGGAGAGGGCGCTGCCCAGGATCGCGCGGTAGCCGCGCAGGGCGCGCTCGCGCATGCGCTTGCCGCGGGCGAACTTGGGGGGGTCGAGAATCACCATGTCATATTGGCGCCCCTCTGCGGCGAAGGCCCGCAGGCGCGCCCCGGCCTCGCCCAGCACGAAGGCGCTCTCCGGAACTCCCAACCGCGCGCCGTTGCGCGCCGCCGCGGCCAGCGCGGGACGGGAGGAATCGATCCCCGTCACCGCCGCCGCCCCGCCGGCCGCGGCCGAGAGCGCGAAGCCGCCGGTGTAGCAGTAGGCGTCCAGCACCTCGCGGCCCGGGGCCAGCCGGCGCACCAGGGCACGGTTCTCGCGCTGGTCGAGGTAGAAGCCGGTCTTGTGGCCGCGCAGCAGATCGGCCTCGAAGGTCACGCCGCCTTCCTCAACCAGGAAGGGCGTTGGCGGCGGTTCGCCCCACGCGGTCTCCGCCCGGCCCGGTTGCAATCCCTCGGCGGCGCGGCTGAGGTCGCCGCGCGCGATCACGATCCCCCGCGCCCCGCACACCTCGGCCAGCAGCCCCAGCAGCGGCTGGGCCAGCAACTCCATGCCGGCGGTGGAGAGCGAGACCACCAGCCACGGGCCGTAGCGGTCGACCACCAGGCCGGGGAGGAGGTCGGCGTCGCCATGCACCAGGCGCCAGGAGTTCGTGGGAGGGTCGCCGCCCGCCCCCGCGCCGACGCCCAGCAACCGGCGCGCCGCGATGGCCCGCTCGACGCGGCGGCGGAAGAAGGGCAGGTCAACGGCCTCGTCGGGGTCGCGGGTGAGAATCCGGCCGGGGATCGCGCTGCGCCGGTTGAAGAAGCCGCGGCCGAGGAAGCGATCGCCGGGCGCGACGAAATCGGCCACTTCTCCGGGCGCGGCGTCGCCGTCCGCGGCCTCGATGGCGTCGGCGAACACCCAGGGGTGGCCGCCCAGGATCGGGGCCAGGTGTTTCCGTTTCACGCGGACGGTGGCGGGCATTGTCCCAATGTCTGATTGCGGGGAAGGTCGCGAGCCGCTAGGATACGGCGCGGTCGGGAAGATCAAGAGGCTCCATGGGGAAATCGGCGAAAGAACTGGAGCAGGAACTCGCCGCGCTGCGGAGCGAGAACGACCACCTCAAGAACAAACTCCGTATTCTCGGCGCGGGCGTGGGCGGCAGCATGTTCTCGGTCTCGGCGGCCAAGCCGCAGATGATGTCGATCCAGGGGCTGGGCGAGGCCTACCTGACCGTCGACAAGGGGGGCAAGATCCGCAGCCTGAACAGCAAGATGGCGGAGTTGTTCGGGTTCGACAAGGCCGAGATGATCGACCACCCGCTGGCCGATTTCGACAAGCAACTCTCCTTCGCGCCCAACATCTTCTCCACCCTGTTTCGCGACGCCCGCGACCAGCGCCAGGCCGTGGAACTGGAGCAGAACTACACCGACACCGTCAGCGGCCAGAAGAAGAACCTGCTGCTGGTCGCCACCTGGGACGAGAAGTCCGGCGGCACGATGGTGGTGCGCGACGAGACCCGCCTGAAACAGGTGCGCGAGACCTTCTCCCGTTACGTTTCCCCCAAGGTGGTCGAGCGGATGCAGTCCACCGACGTGGACTTTTTCCGCACCGAGCGCCGCGTCATGAGCGTTTTGTTCGCGGACTTGCGCGGTTTCACCTCCATGTGCACCGGCCTCACGCCCGACGAGGTGAAGCAGACCATCAACGAGTACCTGACGGAGGCCATCGCGGCCGTCGACCAGTGGGAGGCCACGGTCGACAAGATCGTCGGCGACGAGGTGATGGCGCTCTTCGGCGCCCCGCTGCCCGACCCCTCCCACGCCTACCGCGCCATTCGCGTGGCGGTGGACATCCAGGGGCGCCTTTCAGCCCTCATCAAGCGCTGGCGCTCCGAGAACCGCCCCGCCCCGCCCGTGGGCATCGGCATCAACTCCGGCGAAATGGTGGTCGGCAACATCGGGTGCGCCCGCATGGTCAACTACACCGTGCTCGGCCACCACGTCAACCTCGCCGCCCGCCTCTGCGCCGGGGCGGAGGGGGGCGAGATCCTGGTCACGCGGGCCACCATCGACTGCCTCCTCCAGTTCTCCCGCGAGCACCCCGACCAGTTCCAGACTCCGCTCAAGTTCCGCAAGGCCGGCACGATCACCGCCAAGGGGATCGCCGAACCGGTGGAAGTGATTCGCGTCGTCTTCTAAGGTCTCTCCATGGAACGCTCCCAAGCCCCCAAGACCATCGGCATCCTCGCCCTCATCTGGGCCATCCTCTCGATCCTCTTCGGCGGCGGCATGGGCGGCTGCTGCGGCATCTTCGGCGTCGTCATGATCCAGAATATGGACAAGCTGATCCCGCCCAAGGGAGGCCTTTCCGCGCGGGAGCAACTCGCCGCGGCCGAGGATGAACTCAAACAGGTGGAGGCCGACATCGCTCGCCTGACCCCCCCAGCGCCCGCAGCCGGCGCGAAACCGGTCAAGACGCCCTCCGAAGAACCCGCCGACGCCCCCAAGAGCAAGGCCCCCGAAGGCCCGGTGGGAGGAGCGTCCAAGGTCTACACCACCTACGATCGTGAGAGCCTCCCGGCCGCGACCGCCCAAAAGGGCGCTCTGGAGAACGACGTGGACAGGATCAAGCCCGTGATCGAAACCTTCACCGTTATGCAGGACCCGACCTTCACCGGCATGGCTTACGCCGGCGCTGGCTTCTCGCTCTTCGACGGCCTCGTCCTTGGAACCATCACGCTGGTCGCCGGCATTGGCCTGATCAAGTACAGCCGCTGGTCCTACTCGCTGGCCCTGCTCGGTCTCGGTGGGAAGGCGCTGCTCAACGTCGTCTATCTCCTGTTCCAGGTGTTCATCGCCCGGCCGGCCATGAAGCCATTCACCGAGAAGATCGCGGATATGCAGGCCCAGGCGCAGGGCGCGGCCGCGAATCCACTCGGCGGTTTCGGGCAGAACATGCAGGGGGCTGGGGGAGAAGCCCTGCAACTGGGCATCCAGGCCATCGCCATCCTGGTGCCCGCGGCGCTGCTCTTCTTCCTCACGCGCCCCGGCGCCCGCGCCGCCATCCTTGGCGAGGGGTTGCATCGCGCCGACGGCAGCGACGTGACCTACCGCGAACCGTGACCGCCCCGGCGGAGTTGTCGGTCGTCAGTTGTCAGTTGTCAGCCGCTCCCGAACCCCCAGTTCCCACCTCCTGACCTTTCTCCAGAGCGCATGGGCTTCTACACCGACGAATCGGGCGGCTCTTCGTCGCGTCGGCGGGCCAAGTCGGACCAGCCGGGGGGTGAGCGCCAGCCGGCGGACGGGCGGGGGCTGCAGAACGACAGTTTCGGCCTGCGGGTGGTCCATACGCTTTTTCTGCTGGCGTTGGCGGCGGGGTACGTGTGCGCCGTCTTTAACCTGGTCGCCAAGTATGGCCCGCTGGACGGGTCGGATTCGATCCTGCCGACCCCCGCGGACGTGACGGCGCGCTTCGCGGGCAACATCAACTTCACGCGGCTGGCCGCGGCCATCGACGGCTCCATGCGGGCGCACGCCTTCGAGATGACGGCCGACGAGCGGCGCATCTTCGAGCAGGAGCGCAAGGCCAACCCGGCCTTCGAGGTGAAGGAGATGAACATTCCCCGCTCCATCCGGCAGAGCCGGCCGCTGGACGCGCGCTTCAAACGGCTGCAAGACCTCTCCCTGGACGTGCGCGACGACCTGGCCGCCGGCGTGGCGCCTTCAGACGACCGCAAGCATCGCTTCGACGACCTCAAGCCGGCCATTGCAGAGCGGTGCACGGCGGGGTGCCACGAGAAAGACGCGGAAGAGCCGCCGCCGGCCGCGGGGCTTTTCCTGGACCAGTGGGACGCCTTCGCGCGGCTCTGTCGGCCCGACACGGGCATGTCGTGGCAGCAGATCCTGGAGTTGTCGCACTTCCACCTCATCGGCATCGCCACGATGCTCATCCTGATCTGCGCGCTCTTCCGGCAGACCATGATGAACGCCGGGATCAAGAACCTGGTGATGGCGCTTTCCTTCCTCATGCTGCTCTGCGACATCGCCGGCTGGTTCCTGGTCAAGGCCACCGGGTGGGACCTGGTGTCGTTCTTCGTCATGCTCGCCGGCCTGACGCAGACCGGGTGCCTCACGGTGATGATCGGCTATCCCATCCTGGAGATGTGGCTGCGCCGGCGCCCCCAGCCCGCGCCGGGCGCGGCCCCCGCCGCGCCGAAGTGATCCGGGCGGGCTGACACCGCGACAACCGGGGGGGTATCTGATGGCCGCCACGCTTTTCCCCGCCGCCGACGTTCCCGCGCGTGCGCCGACCGCCGCGCCCTGGCAGGCGCCGGAGCCGCCCGTCGCGACTGGCGCGGGCGCGGCGGTTCCGCGCGGGTTCTACCTGGTGACGCTGCTGCTCTCGTTCGCGCTCACTTTGTCGTTCATCCAGGGGTTCCGCGGGGTGTTGATGGGGAGGGTGCTTGACGCCCTGCTTCCCTGGGTGGGGGCCGGCCTGGCCATGCTGCTGCTGGCGCCGGTCTTCGCGGTCTTCGTCCGTCCGGCCTTCCTTTGCGCGAAGGGGGCCGCGGCCTGCGGGGCGGGGCGAATCCTCATCCTGCTGTGCCAGTCGGAGAAGTGGGACGTCGCCGGCGTGAGGTTGCCGCCCAACGTGATCTATTTCGTGGGCGAGTTCCTGGTTTTCGCCGGTTTCTGCGCCGCCCTGGTGGCGCTGGCCGGCGGGGCGGGGCGGTTCGTCAAGCAGGGGTTCTCGCGCAAGGTGTACGCCGGGTCGCTGGCCTCGGGTTTTCTCTTTGCCTTCGCATGGCAGATGACGGGGCGCTATCTGGGCCTGGCGTGGAGCCTGGAGGGCGGGATCGCCATCGGGCTGGCCACGGTCTTCCTGGGCGTCGCGTTCTATTGGTGCGCCGGCGGGGGCATTCTGGCGCGGGGCGACGAGGCCGCGAGCGCCTGTTACACGGCGCCGGCGTTCCTGGGCTCGCTGGGCGCGGCTTTCATGCTCGGCGTCCAGATGATGCTCTTGCTGCTGTGGGTGACCCGGCCGGAGGTGATGGCCTACCATGCGCGCCGGCCGTACGAATACCTCTCGCTGGCCACCATCGGCGCGCTGCTTCTGGGCGGTTTCCTGGCTTACTGGCAGATGCGTCGCAAGGACGAGTTCCGCGGCGCGGTGACCTGCCTCCTGCCGCTGTTGAATCTCGTGCCGGCCGGGGTGTACGCCTTCGGCTTCTTTGGCTACGTGCTCTCTCCAGACCGCCCCTTCACCGGCCCGGTGATCATTCCGGCGGCGGCGGTGGCGGCGCTCATCACCTGTTTCAACACGGCCCACCTGTTCCGGTCGCTGGCGGTGAACGGCTCGGCGTGGGGCCTGTTCGCGGCCGGCGTCGGGCTGCTGCCGGGAATGGCGCTGGCGCTGATGGTGTGGATCGCGCCGGACGATCGGCCCATCTTCGACCAGTTGCGCCTGGTGGACTTCGACCTCTTCTGCCCCTGGTTCTACGGCGCGGCCGCGGCGCTCTTCGTGCCCGGCATGCTGCTGGTGATCCGGCCCTTCTTCGGCGCGGAGCGCGCCTCGCCGGTGGCCGGCACGCCGCTGATGATCCTTCCGCTGCTCCTGCTGCTGGCCGCGCCGCTCGGCGGGCTGGGATGGAAGTTAACGGAAAGCCAGGGCCGGGTGGGCCGCGCGCCGCCGGCGCTGGAGCCGGAGAACCAGCGCCTGGTCTTCGCCTGCCTCTACACCTGGTACGGCACGCCCGACGGCCCCACCGGCGCGCGCATGGCGGCGGAACAGAAGGTGGACCTGATCGGCAGCCGCGGCCAGTCGTGGACGGCGCGGGGCGAGGGCGGCGTGAAGGACGTCGCCGTCGCCGCCGTTCCGGACGCGGAGGGAGGCGGGGTGGTGGCCCGTTGCCTCACGTCAGCCGCCGGCGACGGGCTGGTGCTGGAAGCGCCCTTCAAGACCGCCTTCCTCTGGGGGCCGTGGGACAACTACGAGGCCTCGCGCGCGCCGCGCTCCGGCCGCGGCCAGGGGCGGGGTTGGCGGACGGAACTGACGCTGGAGGCGGAGTTGCCGCCCGGCGCGACGGGGAGGTTGCGTTTCCACAAGGGGAACATGGTGTATGAGACTCCGCTGCCGGCGCCGAGGCCGGGCGAGATGGGGCGGTATCGTTTCCTCTTCCCCGACGACTTCACGGCCCGCGACGCCCCCGGCGACGGACGGGTGTCGGTGGTGGCGCGGCCGGGGTCCACGGGGCCGTTCGAGGCGCGGGTGCGGGCGCTTCTGGCGCGGCGCTGGGCGCACTACGGTGAGAACTTCCACGTGGAGTGGCGCGGGAACGAGGGGGTCTGGGCCAACGACCCTCCGCGCGCGCTGGCCACGGAGCGGCGCGTCTGTTTCAACCCCGGCGCGCCGCGGTTCGACGAGCATCTCGCCGCCCTGGAGCATGTCCCCGATGCGGACAAGAAGCGCCTGCGCGCGGCCGAACCCTACGCCGAAGAGGGCTACTACGACTCCCTGGACGAGGCGGTGATCCGCTCGCAACTGCGCCTCATGGAGATCGCGGGGATCGACGTGGTGCTCATCATGCACCCCCCCAACCTGGAGGTGGTGACGACGCTCTACCGCCTGGCGGGCGAGATCGGCTCGCGGCTGCGGTTCGCCTACTACGGCGACGCGCTCACGCGGCGGGACGGCCAGGGCGTGGAGCACGACCACGCCGCCGAGTTCCTGGCGCGCTTCGGGAACCACCCGCGCACGCTGCGGGTGGGCGGGCGCGTGGTCTACTTCACGAACGGCACGGGCCAGTCCGACCTGCCCTACCGCGTGTATGAGCGCCGGTACCATGCCCTTCGCCGCGGCTCCGCGGAGCGGGTGGGTCCGGACGTCTTCCTGGTGGGCGACGCCTACGCCCCGCCCTGCGAGGAGTGGTGCGATCTCTTCGACGGCCTCACCTACTACGACACCAGCGGCATCTGGCGCGCGCGCTGGGGCCACCCCGATCTGCCCGTCCGCTGGGTCGACGGCCAGACGCTGCTGCCCGCCCAGGGCGACGAGAGCATGCTGGACCGCGTCTTCGGCGCCACGCGCGCGCTGGCGCACAGCCGCGGGGCGGTGCAGTGCGCGGTGGTGATCCCGGGATGCAACAACACGTCGGTGCACGGCTATCTGGGCACGCCCAAGGAAGACGGGCGGTGGGGCACCGACGTGCCGCGCTTCGCGAAAGGCGGCCAGGCCACCAGCGTCGCCAACCCGCTGGAGCCGGCGCGCGAGACGCGCTGGTGCTACGACGTGACGTGGCGGGCGGCGATCGACGCCGGGGCGGACTGGGTGCTTATCGTCTCCTGGAATGAACTGCACGAGGGCACCGAAATCGAGCCGACCATGGAGCATGGCCTCATGTTCCTCGACCGCACCCGCAAGTGGTGCGATGAGTTCCACGGCGGACGGCCGAAGGCCGAACTTCAGAAATAGGCTCTCCATGCCCAGCCAGCCTCTCCGGGGAAAGGTCGCGGTCATCACCGGGGCGTCACGCGGCATCGGCCGCGCCTGCGCGCTGCGCCTGGCCCAAGAGGGCGTCGCCGTGGTCGTGGCGGCCAAGACGGAGGAGTCCAGCGCCAAGTCTCCCGGCTCCATCCACGACGTGGCGCGGGAGATCGAGGCTCTCGGGGCGCGCGCGCTGCCCGTGCGGTGCGACGTGCGCTCCGAAGACGACGTGCGCCTGTTGATCGAACAGGCCGCTGTCGCCCTCGGCCGGATTGACATCTTGATCAACAACGCCGGCGCCATCTGGTGGCAGGAAGTGGAGCACATGCCGCTCAAACGCTTCCTCCTGATGTGGGACGTGAACGTCAAGGCCACCTTCCTCACCTGCCATTACGCCATTCCCCACCTCCGCGCCGCCGGCGGCGGCCACGTCATCAACATGAGTCCGCCGCTGGATCGGCCGGCTCTGGCGACGAATCTGGGCATGCACGGCAAGGGGCCGTACCTGGTCACGAAATACGGTATGACCATCCTCACGCGGGCGCTGGCCGAGGAACTGCGCCCCGCGCGCGTCGCCGTGAACGCCCTGTGGCCCGCCACGGCCATCGACACCCAGGCCACGCGCGTCTTCGGCGAGTGGTTCGGCCACGAGGCCATTCCCTACCGCAGCCCGCGCATCCAGGCTGACGCGGTGCTGGAAATCTGCCGCACCCCCCCGGCTGACTTGACCGGCCAGACCCTCATCGACGAGGAGTTTTTGCGCGGTCGCGGTTACGCCGACTTCACCGTCTACGACGTGCGCAATCCGCATTTGGGGTAGTTATCAGTTGTCAGTTCACTGATAACCGACAACTGATATCAGCCTCAGCCTTCCATCGCGGCGAGGCTGGCGCGCACCTGGTCGGGCGTCAGGTCCCACGACTCCAGCACCACCGGAGTGCGCTCGAACCGCGCCTGGCGGATGGTGGAGAGGAACCACGCGCCCTCGCCTACCGGCCGATGCTGATCGTCCTGGCCGTCGTTGTCGTGCGCGTGGAAGGCGTAGATGCGACCTTCCACGGCTTCGAGCAGTTCCTCGCGGCGAAACTTGTTGGCCACGGCCGACAGTTTCAGGTGGCCAACGTCCACCAGCACCCCGAGGGAGGTGGCCCGCGTCTCGGCCATGAGGTCTCGCCACTCCCAGGGCTGGGTCATCATCAGGCTGTCGTTCTCCTTCACCGAGCCTTGGTTCTCAATGGCCACCCGCTGCCCGGCGCGGTCGGCGTGGGCGATGATGTCGCGGAGCGCCGGGAGGAAGATCTCCCAGGCGCGCTCCCGCGTCACCGCCCGGCCCGGCCAGTAGAGAGAGTCCTTCTTCCCCTCGGGCGGCGCCGGGTCCACCAGGAACGCGGGGTGGAACGTGTAAAGTTCCGCTCCCACGGCCTTCGCGGTGTCAATGGCCCGTTTCACCTGCGCCACCGACTTCGCCAGCACGGCCGGGTCGGCCGAGCCGATGTTCACGATGAAGGGGTTCTCGGCCGGCGGAAAGTAGTTGTGGACGATCAACCGCCGACGGGGGGCGCCGCGCAGCGCCTCAGCCACGGGGTCGGCGAGCGGCAGGTGGTAGGAGCCGATTTCGACGCGGTCGAAGCCCTCGGCCGCCATCCAGTCGAGGGCGCGGCGGAGGTCGCGGCACTCGGGCACGCAGGTGGTGGAAACGAAGGTGAGCATGGCGGCGGAAAGCGACGGCGGTTAAACGGTGAAGGGCGAAGGCCGAGGGACGGGAACGCGGGAGAACGGTTGACCGGCGAACGCGAAGCGATGGAGGATAGCGAACGAAGCGGGGGAAAGTCCACCAAGCGCCACGCGCCGTGCACCGAGAACCGAGAACCGCGCACCACGCCCACGACGGGCGCCGACTTCGAGATTCGCGTTTTCAAGCCATGCCGCGTCTTCTGGCCGTGGACCTTGACGGCACGCTGCTCGACGAGACCTCTCACGTGACGCCGCGGGTGGCTGAGGCCGTGGATCGCGCCCGCCGGCGGGGCGTGATCGTGGTGATCTGCAGCGGGCGGCGGTACCGGAGCATGCGGCCGTTCCTTCAGACGCTGTCGCTCACGGGGTACGCGGTGGCGCAGAACGGCGCGGTGATCCGGGAGGCGGCCGGGGACCGGAGCGTCGCGTGCTCGCCGATGGACGGCGGGCTGTTCCGCGAGATTCTGGCGGCGGCGCCCGTGGAGGAGTGCCCGGCCATCGCCCACGTGGACGACTACGCGGCCGGGCTGGACTTCGTGTACGAGGGCGGGCGGCGCGGCTCGCCCGGATACGAACGGTACGTCGGCGCCAACGCCGCCACGTCGCGCCCGGTGGAGCGGTTGCGCGCCTTCCGCCACCCGCGGCTCATCCAGGTCTGCTGGTGGGACACGGTGGAGCGTCTTCTGGCCGTGGACGCCGCGGTGGGCGAGCGGGTGGGCG
>JACQVU010000241.1 GCA_016209585.1 Planctomycetota bacterium | reverse complement strand
GTTCTTGAACGTGTTGAAGCAGTGCGGGCAGTGCGTGATGATCTTCTTCACCCCCGCTTGGTTCAGCGTCTCAACGTTCTGCTGGGCGAGCATCTGGAAGAGATACTCGTGCCCCAGCCGGCGCGGGGAATCGCCGGTGCAGGTTTCCGACGAGCCGAGGATGGCGAAGTTCACGCCGGCGGCGTTGAGAATCTTCGCCACCGATTGCGCCACCTTCTTGCCGCGATCGTCGTACGCGCCGGCGCAGCCCACCCAGTAGAGGTACTCGAAGTTCGGGTTCTCTTCGATGGTGGGGACCTTCACCCCGGCCGACTCCGTCCACTTGGCGCGGTCGTCGGGCGGCAATTTCCAGGGGTTGCCGTTGTTCTCCCACCCCTGGAACGCCTGATTGAGTTCCTGCGGGAACTTCGACTCGCTCAGCACCAGGTGCTGGCGCATCTGCACGATCTTGTCGACGTAGGTGATGAACACCGGGCAGGCCTCTTCGCAGGCGCGGCAGGTGGTGCACGACCAGAGCACGTCGTCGGAGATCACGTTCGACGGTATCGCCGGCGGCGCGCCGGCTTCGCCCTCCCCGGCCGCGCCCTTCGCGCCAAGCATGGACTCCTGAAAGCGCATCATGTGGTGGCGCAGATCGATGCTCACCTGTTTGGGCGACAGCGGTTTGCCCGTGTTCCACGCCGGACACTGGGCGCTGCAGCGGCCGCACTCCGTGCAGGAGTAGAGGTCCAGAATCTGTTTCCACGAGAACTGCCCCATGCGCGAGACGCCCCACTCTTCCGCCTCCTCGATGCCCTTGATGGTGGGCAGGCGGCCGTACGGCGTCTCCACCTGCCGGAAGAAGACATTGGGCAGCGCCGTGATCACGTGGAAGTGCTTGCCCACCGGCAACAGGTTGAGGAACGCCAGAATGATCAGGCAGTGGACCCACCAGGCGGCGTCGCCCAACGCGAAAAGGGCGTCATCAGACAGCCCGCGCGCGGCCACGAACCGGCCCACCGCCGCCGTCACCGGCATGTAGCGGTGGAACACGGCCGTCTCCGCGTGACGGATCAGCGCCCTCGCCTTGTCGTCCCGATCCTGATGGTCGCGCGAGCCCGGGATCGCGCCCGCGAGCAGCGGCGCCGCCTCCGACGGATTCCGGCGCGCATCGTCAACCACCGACGGATCGATCCCGCTGTCAGCGGCGCGCTCCTTCAGCGCGGGCCAGTAGTGGATCGCCATTCGCGATCCGTCGTACACCCAGTCGGTGACCATCAGCCCCAGGATGAAAAGCAGAATGGTGACGCCCTCCCACGAATAGGTGAGCCGTTCGGGCTTCGTCACCACGCGGCGAAAGAGCGCGTACCCCGCCATGACGAACGCGGCCAGGAGGAAGAAGTCGCGGCCGGCGTCGTAGCCCTTGTGCAGCCACCAGCCGAGGTCGTGGTCGCGCTCGGAGCCGCTGAACATCAGGAAGAGCGAGAACTCGTCATGCGTGAAGCCCATCACGAACATCGTCAGCGTGCGCAGCGCCAGCACGCAGAAGGCCCAGAAGAGGAAGGCGTGCATCAGACCGGGGCCGAGGTCTTTGAACATGCGCTGCTGGCCGAAACCGAACGCGAACAACCCCCTGATGCGCTCGCCCAGGTGGTTCCACCGCTTCTCCCGATCGGCCGCGCCCTTGAACATCAGCGCCAGCCGCACTTTCATCGACCAGGCGAACAGCAGAAGACCGGCGACGACGATCGCCGCGAACAGCGCTGGGCCGACGGCGCCTTCTCCCGTCGGGCGCGACGACGCCCCCGACATCAGCAGGATCGGCATGAGGCTGGCGGCGTATGACATAGGCCGGACCCCGATCTCGAAACCCCGCCCGGCGCAAGCCGGGACGCGGGACCCGCGGAAAAATTCTCCACCGGCGCGGGGATGGTATCAAAGGGGGCGTCAGGCTTCCATCGCCTCCACCGCGGCCCAGCCGGTAAGGATGGCTGCGCCGAGGCCGATCTTGTCGCTGATGTAATCATAGCCGCCAAGCAGCGAGCCGGCCGCGAACAGGTTGCTCCACGCGGCGCGCCCGGTCGCGTCCACCGGGCGCATGCGGGCGTCCACCCGCGCGCCCACCCCGAAGATCGGCTGCGGGCGGAGCGGGTCGGGGTTCGTGAGGTCACCGGGCTGGGCGCGCCCGACCGGCGCCGCGCCGGCCGGCGCGAACACCGGAAGCGAGAAAAGCGGCTCGCGCGGGGTGGGGTCGCTCACGATGCCGCCGCCCACGTGCTTTCCGGTGGCGATCAGGAACCGGGCGGCCTCCACGCGCCGCCGCTGCCCCTCCGCCTCTTCCACCATCACCGCCACGACCCGGCCGCCGACGGCCTCGTATGACACGGCGTCGCCCCGCCAGGTTTCGATCCCGTCGCGGACGAGCAGCGCTTCCAGCGCGCGAAGGAGGCGCAAGCCGGGCACGGAAGCGCCCGTGGCCAGCGCCTCGCTCACCGGGCAGCCGGCGCGCGCGGCGAACTCCGCCAGCAGATCGCGCCAGCGGGAAATGCCCAGCACGGCGGGCAGAATCACGCGGTCGGCGCGCGCGCGGGCCACCTCGCTGGCCAGCGCCGCCAGCACGATCTCGCGGGCGGCCGCGTCTTCCTCCAGCAGCCGCGCGACCTGGAAGGCCTCGATCTCCCACGCCTGCTCCAGCCCCGGAAGCGGGAGCCAAAAGGGAACCACGCGGGCGTCGGCGCCAAAAACCCCGCCCGCCATCAGCAGGTGGGAGGCGACGCGGGCGGCGGCCTCGGGGCGCAGGTCCTGGAAGCCGCGGAAACCGGCGAACAGCGTGACGCCGGACGCCAGCGCGCCGCGATGCGCCAGGGCCATGGTCGCCTGCGCCGTCGCCGCCGGTGTGAACGTGCCGAACGCCGTGAGCCACGCGCGGTTGACCGCTTCCGACAGCGGCAGGTAGAGGCCATCGAGCGCCGCGATCATCTCCGCGACGGGCGCCCGCCAGTCGGGCGCCGCCTCGCCCCCGCCGGCCGCGGCCAACAGTCGCAGCACCGCCTGGTAGGGGTGGGCGCCCGGCTCGGCGGCGAGCGCGTGGCCCAGCGCATAAGCGCCGAAGTCCCCCTCGTCCACCCCCGGCGCGGCCGCCGCCGGCGGGTGCGGCTCGCCCGCCACCGCCAGGGTGCCGGAAGAGAGCGCGCTCTCGCCGGGCGCGCGCCAGACCACCGCCACGCGCCACTCGGGCCGCGAGAGCCGTGCCACGTGGGCCGCCGTGGCCCCCGCCATGCCGGCGCCGATCACCAGGAGGTCGAACATCGCTCCCGTCAGGGCGCGCCCGGCCGCGAGCCGGGGCGCATCTTGAGCCGGGTCATGAAGGGCGTGAAACCCACCGAGCGCCAGAGCCGTTCGCCGGCCGCGTTGGACCGGAAGACGTTCACCAGCACCAAGCCGGCCTGGGCGCCGGCGAAGTGGTCCAGCGCCGCGACGGCCAGCCGCCGGCCGATGCCGCGCCGGCGGTGGGCGGGGTCGACGTAAAGTTCCAGCACCGTGCCACGCGCCTGATCGGCCCAGGTGGGGTCGGCCGCGAGCATGCCGGTGACGAACCCGATCAACGTCTTGTCGCTCTCGCGCTCCGCCACCTTCACCAGGTGAGCGGGGCTGGAGAGCATGGCGCGAAGGAGGTCGGCGTAGTGCGTCTCCCAGCCTTCGGCCAGGCGGAAGTCGGGGTCGGCGGCGAGTTGTTCCTCGTAGTTGCGGCGGCCCAGCGCCACCAGCGGTTCAACGTCCGCGGGGGCCGCGGATCGCACGATGCTCTCGCCCCCCGGCGCATGGTTGACCGTGACCATGGCGGGATTTCACCACATGGGCGAGATCGTCTACAACGGCGCGATCAGACGACGAGCGCATTAATGTCATGCCGTAATCACACGCGCGAGGCCGATCTCCGTCGAGGCCCGTGAGATAGATCTCCACCATGTCGCCGTCTTCGTGAAAAAGCGGCACGAGAATCTGCGTGATGCCGGGCCGCTTTTCCACGGTGGAAAGGCGCTGTCGGACGTTCCCGCGGACACGCCCACTGAAACGGGCTTCAGCGGAAGGAGGCGGCCACCCGCTGGGGCCGGGTGGCGCGGCGGCGCTGCCAGACGGCCATTTCGCGCCGCACGATGATCTCGGCCGGGTCGCGGCGCCAGATGGCGTCGTAGCGCCGGCGCATGGCGTCGAGGTCTTCGGGGTGGCGCAGGAGCGAGGTGATCGCGTTCACCAGTTCGTGAAACTCGGTCGCCTCGCGCGCCACGCCCCCGGTCACCAGCAGGTCGCGGTTCTTCTCCTCCTGGCCGGGAATAGTGCCCATCAGCACGGCCGGCGTCTTGCACGCGATCAACTCCGCGGTGAAGGCCCCCCCGGCCTTGCCCACCACCAGGTCGGCGATCGCCAGCACTTCCTCCACGTTGGAGACGAACTTCTCGACCCGCAGCCGGGGGTGGCGCGCCTCGTAGGGCTTGAGCACGTCGTACAGTTTCTCGTCCTTGCGGCCCACCACGATCAGCACGTTGGCGTCGCGCGTCGCCTCCAACAGCCGCTCGCGCGCGGCCGGCTGGAACAGCCACCCCCAGCGCGCCATGCCCTTGATGAGCGCCACCGTCCGCCGCGCCGGGTCGAAGCCGAACCGCGCATACGCCGCCTTCCGGTCCACCGGCCGGAAGAACTTTTCTTCCACCGGCATGCCGCTGGCCAGAAGTTTCCCCCGCGCGACGCCCCGAGCCGTAAAGGCCTCCAGAACCTCGTCGGAGTAGACGTAGTACTGGTCCACCTCCTCATACTGCCAGCAGCGATGGGCGTCGTTGTCGGTCACCACCAGCGCCAGGCGGCAGCCCTCCGGCAGACGGCCTTCGTTCCCGCGCAGCATCATATGGAGAAGGAAGTGGGTGCTGACGATGAGGTCGGGGTGGAACTCTTCCACGGCGTCGAACAGCCGCTCGGCCACCTCGCGGTTGGCCACACGCCTCATTCCCCGGCCGCCGCTCGCCAAGGTGGAGCGGCGATCCTGCGCGTAGTAGAACCGCCCCCAGAGCCGCGGCGTGTGATCAATCATGAAGACGTAGGCGTCGCGCGCCACGAAGCGCACCAGCCAGGGCACCAGGTCGAGCATGTCGAGGTGGCTGGTCACCACCGCCTCTTTCCCCCGGCGGGCGAAGGCCTGCTCGATGGCCCGCGCCGCGCTCGTGTGGCCGTTTCCGGCGCTCGCGCTGAGAATCAGCACCCGCAGCGGCTGCTCCGGATGCCTGGTGTTCATCATCGCGTCCACCTCTCCGGTGAGGTTGTTCTCAGTGATGGTTTGAAACGTGGTCATCGGATGTCCGTTTCGTTCCAGGTCGTGTCGATTCAGAGTTGCCCCGTTGCCACAGCCGACGATCCCCTAAGCACGCTCGGTGCCAAAGGTCTCGACGTTGCGTTTCTCCGGCTCGAGGTTTCATAAGTACTTATGCTCCAATGTGTTACGATCACTGATTCTGAGGCGTGAGTCTCGGAGACCAACAGATGCAGCCTGCGGACTGCATGCGTGGCGCGCCGCAGGCGCAACACCAGGATGGCAGTGACGGGGGCGGGAGACCGCTGTGAGCGACGCCTGCGACGGGGACGGCGGGCGACGGGTGGGGGAGCGGATTTGGCGCGGCGGCGGTTTTCCGGCGCTTCCTTCTTCGGCGCGACGCGATACAATCAATATGAAGTGACGTTCTGGGAAGGTGGCGCGTCATGGGCCAAGTCCACGAATTCGCGGGTATCGACCCCGGCCGCATGATCCGGAAGAGGCCCGGTGTGTGCGGAGGGAGCGCGTGCATTCGCGACACCCGGATCACGGTACGGGGCCTTGTCGAATACCGCCGGCTTGGCCTGACCGACGATCAGATCCTCGGCAGCGTTCAGGGGTTGACCCGGAAGGACTTGGCCGCAGCGTGGAAGTACTTCGCACGCCATGAACAGGAAATCGAGCGCGATATCCGCGAGAACGACGAGGACGGCTGAACGTCCACACGCTCTCGGCAGCATCATGGGCGGCATGGCTGCCGGGCGCATATCGCCAAGACGGAGCGGCGACGATCAGGCTCCGCGACTGGTCTGGCCGGGCAGGCGCCGCGGGTCGCGCCGCCCGGAGCCGGTCGCGACCAGCCTGGCGGCGGGGGTCTCGCCCGATGGTCGAACTCGTGGGCTGATACACGGCGACGCGCGCGACGCCATTCGTTTCGTCGCGGCCGCGGGCGGCTTCCCGGCGCTGGTCTACCTCGACCCGCCGTTCGGCACGGGAACCACTCGCTGGGCGTCGGCTTTCCATGCGCGCGGCGGGGCGAGTTTCGCCGACCCGCGCGCCACCGACGGCGACTACCTGTCGCTGCTGCACGAGACATTTTGGCTGCTCGCGCGCGAGATGCCGCCGGCGGGCAACCTGATCGTGCACCTGGACTCCACCGCGGCGCCCGCCGCGCGGCTGCTGCTGGATGAGACCTTCGGCCCGGCCGCTTTCCGCAACGAGATCGTCTGGCACTACGCCAGCGGGGGGCGGGCGCGGCGGACGTTGTCGCGCAAACATGACCTATTGTTATGGTACAGCCGCGCGCGGCGGCCGCGCTTCTTTCCGGAGGCGGTGGCGCGGCCGCGCCACCGCTGCCCGGTGTGCGGCGGCGAGCGGCGGGCGTGGAACCACCTGCGCCGCGCGGTGGACGACACCGGGCGGGCGGTGCGCACCGTGCGGTCGGCCGGGCGGCTCTACGTCTACCCGGATGACGGTCTGGCGTCGCCCGGCGACGTCTGGAGCGACATTTCGACCCTGCAACAAAAAGACCCGGAACGCACCGGCTACGCCACGCAGAAACCAGAGCGGCTGCTGGCGCGCGTGGTGGCGGCCTTCTCCGCCCCCGGCGACACCGTGGGCGACTTCTTCTGCGGCAGCGGCACCACGCTGGCCGCGGCGGAGCGCCTGGGCCGGGGGTTCGTGGGCGGCGACCTGAACCCGGCGGCCGTGGAGATCGCGGCCGCGCGGCTCGCGGCGCTCGCGCCCCAGGGGGCCGCGCCGGCGCGCTGGCGGCTTGACCAGCCGGCGGAACTCCCCCGACGGCGGGCCGCGGATCTTCCCCCGGCGAGGCGCGGCCAGTCATGAGCGATGATTCGGCGAACCCCTCCGGCCCGCGCGCGGCCGGGATTCCCGCGCCGCCGCCTCCGCCGACGCCCGGGCGGCTGCCCGGGGAGACGACGGCGCAGGTCAACTCCCGGACCTGGGACCTGGCGCTGAACCTGGGCCACCCGGCGCTGATCTACGTGGTCATTGAAGTGTTCATTTTCTCCCGCCTCACCGAGGGGCCGGCGCTGCGCGCGATGTCGCACCCCTGGCTGGTCGGCGCGGCGCTTTTCGGCGTGGTTTTCTTCGGCGCGTGGGCCGTCTTCTACTCCACGCTGCTGCGCGACATGGGCCACCAGAGCCGCGCGGCCGCGCTCATGGTGGCCTGGGGCGCGCTGGGCGTCGCCGCGCAGTTCGTGCTGTTCCCGGAGCCAGCGGCCGTCACCGCCACGCCGCTCTTCGCCTTCCTTGGCGCGCACCTCGCGCCCATCCTTCCCTGTTGGGCCGTGGTCATGATCCGGTGGCGGCGCGCCCGCCGGCGGTTTGAAGCGGAGATCGCGGCGCGCGCGGCGACGCCATCTTGATGCTCGGCGGTCGACCGGGCAGAATGGGGCCATGCGAGGCGCGTGGCGGGTCTACCTCTTCGGGGTGATCGCGGCGGCGGCGGCGCTGGCGCCGGGCGTGGTCGGCCCGCGGGCGCTGCGGGCCGGGCCGGACGACGACGTCGTGGCCGCCACCGGCGACCTGGCGGTGGCGAACCGCGATGAGTTGACGGAGGAGTCGGTGGCCGCCGTGCGGGAGGCGCTGAAGTTCCTGGCGAGCCGGCAGAACGCGGACGGCTCCTGGTCGAACGTGGTCGGTTTCAAGTTGAACCTGTCCTACCGGCCGGTGGAGTCGTCCACGCCCAGGCCGCACGTGGGCGTCACCGCGCTGGCGGCCATGTCTTTCATGGCGGGCGGGAGCCTGCCGGGGCGCGGGCCGTACGGCCAGCAGGTGGGCAAGGCGCTGGAGTTCATCCTCACCTGCGTGGAGGACAACGGGTACGTCAAGCGGGGCAACTCCCGCATGTACTCCCACGCCTTCGCCACGCTCTTCCTGGCGGAGGTGTACGGGGCCACGCAGCGGGAGGACGTGCGGCAGAAACTGCAACTGGCGGCGCAGTTCATCGTTGACGCCCAGAACGCGGAGGGAGCGTGGCGCTACGCGCCCCACGATCGCGAGAGCGACATGTCGATCACGGTCTGCCAGATCATGGCGCTGCGGGCCGTCCAGAACGCCGGCCTCCGCGTCCCCGACGACGTGCGGAAGAAGGCCGTGGCCTACGTGGAGCGGGCGTACGACGACGCCGGGGCCGACGGCCCCTTCCGGTACCAGGACACCCCCGGCTCGCGCAGTTCGTACGCCCTCACGGCCGCGGGCGTGACGGCGCTGCACGGCACCGGAGATTACAATTCGCCGAAGGTGCGCCACGGCCTTACGTGGCTCACCGACCCCTCCAACGCGCCGCTCACGCTGCGCGAGATCCACCCCGGCGCGCGCTTCGACCTGCGCTACTTCTACGGCTACTATTACGCCGCCCAGGCCGCCTTCCACTCCGGCGACTCCGCCCTCTGGAAACGCTGGATCGCCGACACCCGCCGCCGCTTCCTTCGCTGCCGGCAGCCGGACGGCAGCTGGCTGGACGACGTGGGCGCGAACTACGCCACCGCCATGGCCGCGCTGATCCTGCAGTTGCCCAACCGGCTTCTGCCGATCTTCCAGGGGTGAACGGTGGGGCCGGTGGATCGCGCTCTCTTCGCCCCTCGGAACAGGCGCGTGGGCCGCGCGCTGTTGCTGCTCGCCGCCGCGGTTGTGGCGTCACTGGCCCTGGCGGCCGGGTGCGCCGGCGAGCGCGAGCGGGCGCGCCTCGACTTCCCGCTGCTGGCGCCCAGGGAAGCGTCGCCGGGCGACATCCAGCGCCCGGAACCGGCCGCCGGGCTGCGGCTGCTGCCGGCGGGGGAGTTACGGAGCGTCGGGACGAACGGCGCGATCCCGATACGCGCCGCGAATCCCCTGGCGGTGATCATCCAGGTAGACGACACCGGGATCACCGCGCGCGACCTGTTGGACGCCCTCAGCGCGGAACGGCCGGTGGTGGACGAGGCGGGGATCGTGCTCTCGCGCGACGAGTCTCCGGTCGAAAAGGCTCGCCGGAAGACGGCGCGCGATCGCGTGATCGCGCTGGAACGCGAGGCGCTGGGGCTGGTCGTGCCGGGGGATCTGCTGGAGCGATCCGTGGCCGCCGACCTGGCGACCGTGCGCGAGCAATTCAGCCGCGAGAGCCATGCGCGGGGAATGACGCTGGAAGAGTACCTGGCCTCAGCCTCGCCGATGACGCGCCTCTTCGGCCCGCTCACCATGGCCCAGGTCGAGGCGCTCATCCGGCGCCGGCTCGCCGAGATCGATCTCCCCAAGGTCATGCTGGCCGACCTCATGCTGCTCACCGACGAGTGGGTCCGGGTTCATCGCATCCTGACGCCGTCGCGCGCCAAGGCCGAGGAACTCCGCGCGGCGCTGCTGGAAGGAGCCAGTTTCACCGCGGTCGCCCGGCGCGAGTCCACCGACCCCGGCGCGGCCCGCCACGCCGGTCTGATGGGCTACCTCTTCCGGAACGATGAGCCGCCGCGCGCCGCCAAGGCCGTCTTTGAACTCCCGGTGGGCGCCGTTTCCGAACCCATCGGCGCCGAGACCGGCGGCTACGGCCTCTTCACCGTCATCGAAAAAGGCCCCCGGCGCGTCGGCGGCTGGAAGGAACTTGGCCCCGAGGTGCTGAAGTCCTTCGATGCCCAACGGTACCGCGACAACGAAGAGTTACGCCTGGCGGCCCAATACTGGCTGCGCTCCCGGTCGCGGAAGTATGAGACCCGCGACCTGACCCCCCCAGCCGACCCCGCGCCAGCGCCGGCCGATACGGCGTTCGACCCCAACGCCCCGCTCTTCACCGTCGGCGGCTGGCCGGTGGCCATCGGCGATCTCTTGCTGGAGATCGCCGGCGGCGAACACCAGGGCGAGGCGCTGGCGGCCGAGCAGATGCTGATCGCCCGGCGTCTGGTGGAAGTGGAGTGCCGCGGCATCGGTTTCACGGTTCCCGACGAGGTGGTCGACCGCTGCTGGGCCGCGGTGCGCGCCTAGTGGGAGAGCCAGTGGCGGGCGCTCTCGCGCGACGGTCAGCCGACCTTCGAGGAGTTTTTCGCCAAGGCCGCGCCGATCCAGACGCCGGCCGGCCAGCCGCTGTCGTTCGCCGAGTATGAGCGGCACGAACGGGCCTGGCTGCGCGACACCCACGTCCCCCAGCAGGTGCTTTTGGAGTATGAGAAAGAGACGCGCGACTGGGCCGCCACGCGGCTCATCGTGCTGGACGACCCGGACGAAGCCCGCGACGCCCGCGACGAGATCGTGGCCGGCCGGCGCTCGTTCGCCGAGATCGCCCGCGCCCGCTCGCTCGACGCCGCCACCGCCGCGGCCGGGGGCGAGGCGGGGGTCTACTTCCCCGGCCAGTTGCGGCCGGAGATCGATGCCGCGGCCTTCGCCACGCCGGCGGGGGCGGTGTCGCCGGTGGTCGCCGTCCCCGGCGCGCCCGGGGGAGGCGTCTGGTATTGCCTTGTCGGCGTGGGGGAGCGTCACTATCGTAGTGATCGTCCGTTTGGCGAGGTCCGGGAGGCGATCCTCGCGCGGTTCGATCCCCAGCGGGTCTATCCGCCTTCCCTCGCCGACGGCTGGCTGCGTCGGGTCTGGGCGCGTCACCAGGTGGTGGACCTCTGGTCGCGCGCCGTCCTGCCGCCGCCGGCGGGTTGAGCGCACGGGGTGAGCGAACCACGGGGAGCGGGGCGACCATGAGCGAACAGCGTGGGGCCGCGACGACGAACGTCAAAGAGCCAAAGACCGCGGGGCGCGCGTCACAGAGTCCCCGGGAGGAGCCGGTGGAAAACGGCGAAACCGCCACGCCCGCCGCCGGGCCGGAGCGCGGCGACGCGCCCGAACCGCCGCTTCCCGACCTTCCGCTGAAGCCGGCGGTGGAGGCGCTGCTCTTCGTCTCCCGCGAGCCGCTGGCCGCCCGGCGGCTGGCGGAACTCACGGAGCGCGCCGTGTCCGAGGTGAAAGAGGCGCTGCGCGCGCTGGCCGCGGAGTACGACGCCACCGGGCGCGCCTTCAGCCTCGTGGAGATCGCGGGCGGCTGGCAGTTGCTCACGCGGGCCGACTACCACCCCTTCGTCTCCCGGCTGCAGCGGGTGCAGAAGGAGGCGAAACTGACGCCGGCCGGGTTGCAGACGCTGGCGATCATCGCGTACAAGGCGCCGATCACGCGCGCGGAGATCGACGTGATCCGGGGCGCGAACTCGTCGCTGCACGTGCGGCAGTTGCTGGACAAGGGGTTCGTGAAGATCGTGGGGCGCAAGGCCGTGCCCGGCTCGCCGTTGCAGTACGGGCCGACGCGCCTCTTCCTCGACCACTTCGGCCTCAAGTCGCTCAAAGACCTCCCGCAAAAGGCCGAGTTCCGGCCGCCGCCCGAGGGCGCGGACAACGACGACGCCGATGGTGACGCCGACGCCCTCTCCGCCGCCGATCCGGAGGCGGTGGTAGAGGCCGAGGCCGAGCTGGCCGGCGACCTCGCCGCCGCCGCGGCGGCCGCGGGCGAGGCGTCGGGCGGCGGGGCGCGCGGGAAGCCCATCGTGGTCGATGAGCGCAAGGCGACCCGCGTGGCCACCGAGCCGGCGCCGGCCGGTTCCGCCGGGCAGGACGCCGGGGCGGAATCGGACGACGATTTCGACGTGGACCACATCGACGTTCCCGACGCCGTGGACGACGGCAAGGCGTGATCTCAGGCCAAGGTGCGCGCGAGAGTCGCGCGAAGACGTGAAGACGTCTCACGCCAAGCCGCAAAAAGTCTTCGTGATACGGCGAGTCTCATGATTACGAAGGCGCGCTCGCGTTCGCCCGCCGCATGTCGGTAGCCGCCGATGCTCTCCGATCTTGTCGCCCTCTTCTCCCGCGACCTTCCCGCCAAGACCTCCGGGGGCTACAACGAGGCCGTGGACGACGACAAAGGGTAAAGAGAACCGGAACGCCCCCGGCTACCGCGCGAGCGCGCGGATCTCGAACGCCACGCGATCAATCTCGGCGTCGGCCAGCCCGACGCCGCTCGGAAGCGTGAGGCCGCGGCGGGAGATTTCCTCGCTCACCGGGAAGGCCCTTTCGCGTTCACCCGGCTTCGGGGCGTAGGGCGGCATGCGGTGCAGCGGATGGAAGACCGGCCGGGTGTCGATGCCGCGGCCGGCCAGCGCCGCGATGAGGCCGTCGCGGTCCAGCGGAAAGCCCTCCTCCACCAACATGGTGAAGAGCCAGCAGACCGGCTCGGCCCAGGGGGCGCGCGGCTGCATGGCGAGGCCGGGGGTCATCTCCAGGTGCATGCGGTAACGCTCGGCGGTGTTGCGCTTGGCGGCCAGGATGGCCTGGACCTTGCCGAGTTGCGCGACGCCGACGGCGGCCTGCAGGTTGGTCATGCGGTAGTTGAAGCCCACCACCTCGTGCCAGTAGCGGCGGGTGGGGCGCATGCCGTGGTCGCGGAGGATGCGGGCTTGATCGGCGAGGGCGTCGTCGTCGGTGGTGACCATGCCGCCCTCGCCGGTGGTGACGATCTTGTTGCCGAAGAAACTGAAGGCCGCGGCCCGGCCGAGCGAGCCGACCGGCCGGCCGCGATAGCGCGCGCCGTGGGCCTCAGCGGCGTCCTCGACCACCGCGATGCCCCGCGGCGCGGCCAGCGCGCTGAGGGCGTCGACGTCGGCCGGGTGGCCGTAGAGGTGCACGGGCACGATGGCCCTGGTGCGCGGCGTGATCGCCGCCTCGACGGCCGCCGGGTCCATCGTCCAGGTGTGAGGATCCACGTCCACGAACACCGGCCGCGCGCCCGTGAACATCACCGCGCTGGCCGTGGCCACGAAGGTGAGCGTCGGCACGATCACTTCGTCGCCCGGACCGATCCCCAGCGCCGCGTAGATGAGGTGCAGCGCCGCCGTGCCGTTGCAGCAGGCCACGGCGTGTCTGGCGCCCGCGAACCGCGCGAACTCCTCCTCGAACCGCGTCACGAACGGCCCGCCCGACGAAATCCAGCCGGAGAGAAGACAGGTCGTCACCGCCTCCATCTCCTCGTCGCCCAGCAGCGGCTCAGCCACCGGCAGCCGGTGGCGGTGCTCGTAGGAGAAGATGTCGCGCACCGCGCCGCGCGCGTCGACCAGCGGCACGTGCCGGATGCGGTCGTTGACGAGCCGCAGCAGCGTGGGCACGGGGGTGCGCCAAGGCGCCGTGATCGGCGAGCGGTTCGTGACGCCGGAGACCGGGCCGAGGATGTCCGCCCCGCGGATGAGCGCGCGGCGCACGTCGCCGTCGGTGACGATTCCCAGCAGCAGCCCGCCCGCGCCGGTGACCAGCACGAAGCCCAGGCCGTGGCGGTCGATGGCGACGATGGTTTCCTTGATCGTCGCCTGCTCTCCGACACAGACCTCATCGAGCGGGAATTTCAGGTGCATGCGCCCGTATAGTATAGCAGCCATCGGCGCGGTCCCGCCGGGCGAAAGCCGGCCGCGAACCGTCCCGTCGGCGTCGGGAGGGGGCGCGCGTGGAGGGCGCGGAAGATCATGCCCCTGGTGCGGCTCACCATCGCCTACGACGGCGCCGACTACCACGGGTGGCAGCGGCAGGAGGGGCTGCGCACCATCCAGGGCGAGATCGAGCGTGCGCTCCGGGAGTTGACCGGCGAGGCCACCGTGGTTGAGGGCGCGGGTCGCACCGACGCGGGCGTGCACGCCCTGGCGCAGGTGGCCGCCTTCACCACCACCTCTTCCATCGCCCCGGAGCGCTTCGCCCCCGCGCTCAACGCCCGCTTGCCGGCCGACATCCGCGCGCGGGAGTCGCGGCTGGCGCCCGAGGGGTTCCACCCGCGCTTCTCGGCGCGGGGCAAGACCTACCTCTACCGGGTGCGCACCGGCTCGCAGCCGCCGCTTTTCGACCGGCGTTTCGTCCACCACCACCGCGGCGCGCTGGACCTCGCCGCCATGCGCGCGGGGGCGGCGGCGCTGGTGGGCGCGCACGACTTCCGCGCGTTCACCCCCGCCCAGCAACCCAAGGAAGAGACGGTGCGCACGGTGCGCTCCATCCGTCTCTTCGAGCACCCGTGGGGCGGTGAGCCGGCGACCGGCCGGCCCGTGGCGACGGCGCACCTGCTGGTCACCGGCGAGGGCTTCCTGTGGAACATGGTGCGGATCATCGCGGGCACGCTGCTCGACGTGGGTCGCGGGCGCACGCCTCCGGGCGAGGTGGCTGACATTCTGTCGTCGCGCGACCGCCGCCGGGCCGGGCCGACGTTGCCGGCGCGGGGGTTGTTCCTGGCGCGGGTCTATTACTGAGGGACGAGGGACGAGGGGCGGGGGAATGAGCACACGGCGCATGCGCGTAACGCACGTCATCACGCGGCTCATCCCCGGCGGCGCGCAGGAGAACACGCTCGATACCTGCCTTTTGCTGGCCCGTCGGGGGCACGTCGTGCAACTGCTGGCCGGCCGGTTGCATGGACAGGGCGACACCGGGCCGGAGTTGATGGAGCGCGCCCGCGCCGCCGGGCTGGACGTGGTGGTGATCGATTCCCTGGTGCGCCCCGTGCGCCCGGCGCGCGACGTGGCCGCCCTTTTCGCGCTGCTGGCGGCGGCGCGCCGTTTCCGCCCCGACGTGATCCACACTCACAGCGCCAAGGCCGGCGTGCTGGGGCGGTTGGCGGGGCGAATCGCCGCGGTGAAGGCCGTGATCCACACCATCCACGGGTTGCCGTTCTATCCCGGCCAGCGCAGCGCCGCCGCGATGATCTTCCGGGCGGTGGAGCGCGCGGCCGCACCGTGGGCGGACCGGATCATCACGGTCTGCGACACGTTGCGGGAGGCGGCCCTGGCCGCCGGCATCGGGCGCCGCTCCCAGTTCGTCACCGTCTACAGCGGATTCGACGTGGACCGTTTTCGGTCTCCCGCGACGCCGCGCCACGCCGTCCGCGCCCGCCTGGGCGTGGCCGCGGACGCCCCGCTGGTGGGGTGCGTGGGCCGGCTGGTGCCGCTCAAGGGACAAGACATCGTGATCCGGGCCTTCGCCCGCGCCCGGACCATCGCCCGCCGGCCCGACGCCCGCCTGTTGCTGCTGGGCGAAGGCATGCTGGAAAGCCGGCTGCGCGCCCTGGCCACCAGCCTGCTGGGGCCGGAGGGGGCGCGGTTCGCCGGCCACGTGCCCGCCGGCGAAGTGCCGGACCTCGTGCTGGCCTGCGACCTGATCGCCCATGGATCGCTGCGGGAAGGGTTGGCGCGGGCGATCACGCAGGCGCTGGTGGCCGGCCTTCCGGTGGTGGCGTTCGACCTCGACGGCGCCGGCGAGGTCGTGCGCGACGGGGTCAACGGCTACTGCGTTCCCCCGCTGGACGAGGACCTTTTCGCCCGGCGGCTCGCGGAACTGATCGCGGACCCGGAACGGCGCGCGCGCATGGCCGGGGCCGGGCGCGACGAGATGGCCGCGCGCTTCCGTGTGGAGCGCATGGTCGAGTCGATCGAGCGGGTCTACCGCGAGGCGCTCGAAGCCCGCGTCCGCCCCCGGCCGTGATCGCGCGCGTAACCGTCTACTCCGGCTCCGACAGCAGTGTCAGCAGGTCGTACTTCGACAGAATGCCGAACCGCCCCTGCCCCTCGTCCACCAGCACCGCCCCCACGTCGGGGGAAAAGAGGCTGCGGATGTCTTCCAGGCTGGCGCGGGAGGAGACCACCGGCAGCGGCTTGTCCATGATGTCGCGCACCGGCTGGTTGCCGCCCACCTCGCCGCTGAGCATGTGTTCGAGCACGGCCCCCTCCTTGACGGAGCCGACGAAGCGCGCGCCCTCAGCGACGGGGATCTGCGAGATGTCGTGGTCGCGCATGGTCTTGACGGCGTGGGAGATGGTGTCGCGCGGCGAGACGGTGATGAGGCGATCGAAGCGGTTGGCCTTGCGCGCCAGGATTTCGCTGCCCGTGAGGTGGTAGCGCGAGGGGAGGAACTGGTTCTCGCGCATCCACTCGTCGCTGAACACCTTGCTCAGGTAGCGGTCGCCGGAGTCCGGAATAATCACCACGATGGACTTCGATTCGTCAAGGTCCCGCGCCACCTGGAGCGCCGCCGCCACCGCCGAGCCGGCCGACCCGCCGCAGAAAATGCCCTCCTCCCGCGCCAGGCGGCGGGCGGTGAGAAACGACTCCTTGTCGGTCACCTGCACCACGTCGTCGACGTACTTGAAGTTCATGGTGCCGGGGAGGATGTCTTCGCCGATTCCCTCCACCTTGTACGTGTGGGCCTTGCCCATGCGGCCGGTCTTGAAATACTCGTAGTAGAGCGAGCCGATGGGGTCCGCCCCCACCACCTTCACCGCCGGCTTCTTCTCCTTCAGGAACCGGCCGATGCCGGAGATGGTGCCGCCCGTGCCCATGCCGGCCACGAAGACGTCCAGCCGCTGGCCGAGGGCGTCCCAGATCTCCGGGCCGGTGGTCTCGTAATGGGTCTGCGGATTGGCCTGGTTCTGGTACTGGTTCACCCAGACGGCGTTGGGCGTCTCCTCGGCCAGCCGCTTCGCCACGGAGTAATAGGAGCGCGGGTCCTCCGGCGCGACGGCGGTGGGGCAGACCACTACGTCGCCGCCGTAGGCCTTGAGCATGTTGATCTTCTCCTGGCTCATTTTGTCCGGGATGGTGACGACCAGCCGGTAACCGAGAAGCGCGCAGGCGATGGCCAGGCCGGCGCCGGTGTTGCCGGAGGAGGACTCTACGATGGTGCCGCCGGGCTTGATGCGCCCCTCCCGTTCGCAGGCGCGGATCATGGTGATGCCGATGCGATCTTTCACCGAGCCTGCCGGGTTGAGGTACTCCAGTTTGGCGTATATGGCCGGCTTCAACCCGCGGGTGACGCTGTTCAACCGCACGAGCGGGGTGTTGCCGACCACCTCCAGGACGTTCTCATAGATACGCTTCATGGCTCGATCCTCTGTTTCGCCTCGGCCCGACTCCCACCGTCGCGCGACCAGTGACGAGCGCGCCCGCGCCGGTCAGCGTAGTGTAGCGCCGGAAGATCGTTCGCTGAACCGTTCCCGTGAAATGTGCCCCGGCATAAATTGCACAACAGGGCGGGACGGCGAATCCGACTGTGCGATTTACATTTGGAGCGACCACCCTACAATCTTTCCGTCGCGGCGATCCGCCGGAGGGGTGGGGATGGCGGCCTTCCACGTTGACGTGACCCATACCGAAGACGAGGTGGCGCTGCTGCGGGTGTCGGGCTATCTCGACCTCGGCACCGCGCCGGACCTGGAAGACGCCGTCAACCGCGAGTTGGACGACGGCTATTGCGACATCGTGGTGGACCTCTCCCGCGTGGACTACATCAGTTCGGCCGGCGTCGGCGTCATCATTCGCGGCGTTCAGGACGCCCGCGAGGAGGGCGGCAACCTGGTGCTCTTGCGCCCCTCCAAGCCGGTGATGAACGTCCTCGACACGCTCGGCGCTTCCCGCCTCTTCCGCATCGTGCAGATCCTGAGCGACGCCTACCGCTACTTTGACGAGTAACCGCCCGGAAACCACGGCGCGGCGCGCCGGTCAGAACCCCTCGTCGCCCTCCGCCCCCGGCTTGCCGGCCGGCGCGGGCGAGGGCGAGGTGCTGGGGCGCGGGGC
>JACQVU010000240.1 GCA_016209585.1 Planctomycetota bacterium | reverse complement strand
GGCGGGGGCGCGGCGGGCGCGGTATCCACGAACTGTATTGTTGATGCCCCGATCTGGACGGTGTCGCCGGGGGCCAGGGTGTGCACGGTGACGCGCGCGCCGGCGACCACGGTGCCGTTGGAACTCTTCAGGTCTTCCACCCGGTAGAACGCGCCCTCGCGGAAGAAACGGCAGTGTTTGCGCGAGGCTTTCTTCTCGGCCAGCACCAGGGTGTTGTCGGGGTTGCGCCCGCAAAAGACCTCTTCCCCGTTCCAGGGGAAGACGCGGGCGCCGGACTCATCGGTGATCCTGAGTTCCGGCATGTGACGGTGACACGGCGCCCGTGAACGGCCCGGCGGAATCTTCCGGCCGAGCGCTGGGGAAGGAACGTGGTGACGCCCCGCGAACGAGCGCCCGGCGGCGCGCCGAGCGAGGTATGCGGCTATTCTCGGATCGCTTCGCCTCATTGTCAACGCGGCATCGCCGCGCGACGCGCGGCGGGGCCGTCAGGGTTTCGCTCGCGGATCGGTGGTATCCTGTCCGTGGAAGCGAACCGCGCCCGATGTCTTCCCCCACGCCCACGCCCGATTCCACGCCGCCCGCGGCCGCCGATGGTTCCCGCCCGGAACGATCCGCCACCGCCGATTCACCGGCGAGCGCCGCGAACGCGACCCCCGGCGCGGCTCCCGCGCCCGGTCGCCGCCCGCGCCGGCGGTCGCTGGCCGCGCGTTTGGCGCTGGCCCTCGCGGCCACGCTCCTCTTCCTGGGGTTGGCGGAGGTGGGCGCGCGCGTGTACCACCGCGTCAAGCACGGCGAGTGGCTGGTGGCGGAACGGGAGCCACCGCTCTATGGCGATCACCCCGCCCTGCCCTACGCGCCCATTCCGGGGGCGATGGCGGACCGCTCCACCCCGCTGGGCCACCGGGTGCGCGTGGTCATCGGCCCGCACGGGTTCCGCGGCGAGCCGCCCGCCACCCCCCGCCCGCGCGGCGAACGGCGGGTGGTGACGCTGGGCGGCTCCACCACCTTCTGCGTCTTCCAGAACGAGGGCGACACCTGGCCCGCCCGGCTGCAACGCCTTCTGGCCGCGCCGCCTTCCGCGGACGTCAAGGTGTTCAACTGCGGCGTGCCGGGCTACATGTCGCGCCACTCGCTCCACAACCTCGCCCACCGAATCCTGGAATGGGAACCCGACGTGGTGATCTGCTGCGACCTCTACAACGACCTCAAACCCAACCGCGCCCCGGGGTTCGAGCCAGACTACAGCCACTGGGAGCGGGTCGTGAAAAAAGAGCGCCAGGAGAGTGAGAACAGCCTCTCCGCCGCCCTGGCGGATCGGAGCGTGCTCTGGCTGAAACTCCGCTTCAAACTGGGCCTCGCGCCCAACAACCGCGCGGAGCCGGACCCGACGGTGAAGCGGTTCGACACCGTGGACGAGCGGGGCGTGATCGCCTTCCAGCGCAACGTCGAGTCCATGGCCGCGATCTGCCGCGCGCGGGGCATAGACTTCGTCATCGCCACCTGCCCGCTGGCCTTCACCCGCGCCACGCCTATGGAGCGACTGGCGCGTTACAAGGGCCTGCTGATCCACAACCGCAAACTCACGGTCCGCGGGGTGGTGGACGGGGCCGAACGGTACAACGCGGCGCTGCGTGACGCCGCCGTGCGCACCGGCGCGCCGCTTATCGACCTCGAGGCCGCGGCGGCGGGGCGCGAGGATCTCTTCGGCGACGAGTGCCACTTCAACGACGAGGGGTGCGACCGGATCGCCCGCGCCGCCGCCCCCGTGGTGGCTGAGATCCTGGCGCGCCGCGCGGAGTCCCACCGCTGACCACCCCGCGCGGTATCCTTGCTTTCGGGGTTCTTGCTCGGGATCGCGCGCGAAGAACCTACGGAAACAGACTCTTATACGTCGGTCCCTACTGGCTTGAACCCGAAATCTGCCTCGTGCGGTTAAGAGGCGTGCGGAAATTTGCCAAGCGGTGGGTTGTCGCAATTGGGATCCCCACCGAAAACGGTCTTGAAGCAGGCCACGGCGTTGATCTCGAACAGTTGCTCCGAGCGGATGGAGGGCTTGGTGTACCGCCGACGTTCGCCCGGCGTGGCCCCCGCGCCGCCGCGCCTGGGGACTTGATGTTGCTGGTCTGGTTGCATAGGTCTGCCCGGCGTGGTCACGACCCCGCCCCCGAACACCCCCACACTATAGGTGCGGGAGGTCGATCGTGTCAAGAGAGACGACGGGGGCGACGGGGGCGCGCCGGACGCCGGACGAGCCGGTTGCGCTGTCAGCCGCGTCAGCGGGGTGTTCGATGACCCGGGCGGGGCGGATCGCGCGGAACCGGCGCCGGGAGGACGGCAAACCACCGGCGCCAACGGAGTTACGCACAGCGCAAGCGGCTCACGCCGGACGACCCCTGCTTGACCGCGCGGCCCGGGGCGGGCACACTCCACGGTAACGCCCGACCGGCGAAGCCCGCCCGGACCTTCACGTGAGGCTGGCGAAGCGGTGGACGCTGGCGGGCACGGCATGGTGAACAGGGGGACGCGTAGACGGTCGCTGGGTTACACTGGGCGTGGGGGCGCGCGGGGCCCACGAAGGCGCGAGGTGTGCGAAGACATGCGAGTGATTTGCGAAGCCGCCTCCTTCGTATCGCCGCCCGTTTCAGAGGCTGATCGCCTTCTCGAAGAAGAGATCGTGCGCCGGATTCTCACGGTCTGCCGACCGAAGAAGATCATTCTCTTCGGCAGCCGTGGTCGGGGCGACGCCAGGCCCGACAGCGACTGGGACATTCTGGTGATCGCGGAGTCGGACCTGCCCAGGTATCGGCGGTCACCGCCGTTGTACGGCGCGGTTTCCGGATTGCGCCAGCGTATGGACGTCCTGGTGTACACCCCGGGGGAGGTCGACGAGTGGCGCGACGTGCCCTTGGCGTTCGTGTCCACCGCGGTTCGAGAGGGACGTGTGATTCATGAAGACTCCTGAAGACTTGGCCCAGGGGTGGTGGCGAAAAGGCGATAGCGATCTCGCCGCCGCGCGAGTTGTCCTCGACGCGGGCACGTCGCTCGATACCACCTGTTTTCACGCGCAGCAAGCGGCCGAGAAACACCTCAAGGCGTTCTTGTCGTTCCACGGTGTCGCATTTCCGTTCACACACAACATCGAGGTCCCCATCGATCTCTGTGCGACGTTGCGAGCTGATTTCCTTGTTCTCAAGGTCATGGCGCAGCAACTCACGCCGTTCGCCGTGGAAGCGCGATACAACACCGACTTCTGGCCCGACCACGCGGTGGCGGCGAGCGCGCTGGACATCGCGGGGGAGATTCGACGGTTTGTGTACTCGTCGTTTTCGGAGAGTTTCCGGACAACCCTGCCACCGCTGCCCGATACGCCGCCGCGGGCGTGAACCGCGGCGATAAGCCCAGCCGCCGGCCGGAATTTCCCTCCACGCATTCTCTCCATTCCGATCTCTCGATCGCTTCCATGTCCAGTTCGGCTCAGGAAGAATCCGGGCGCTTGCTCTTCCCCCGCCTCCGTGCCCTCCTGTTGGCCGCGCTGTGCCTCGGCGCGTGGGCGTGCGCGTCAACGAACAGCGCGTCAAGCCCGCCCTCCGCCGCCAGGGGCGAGGGGGAGCCGGCGGTGGTTCCCGCCTCCGGGAACAGCGGCGACAACGGCGGTTCCGGTTCCCCGTCTATCCCCGCGGCGCCCGACACCCTTGATCCCCAGGCCGCGGGGCGGCTGCGGGACTACCTTGAGCGGGAGGCGTTCTACCCGCCGGGGTTCACGGCCGCCGACGAGGTCCAGTTCGAGGCGGCGCTCCGCCTTTCGCTGGCGGATGACGCGCGCGGCGCGGCGCGTGGGCTTGAAGAACTGACCGCGCGCTACCCGCTGTTCGCGCCCGGTCATCACCGGCTGGGCCTGTGCTACGCGGCCCTGGGAGACCAGGCCGCGGAGGAGATCGCAGCCTACCGTTCCGCGCTGGCGGCGCTCGACGCCCCCGGCGCGATTGACCCAGCGGACCCCGGGGCTGGGCTTCGGCGCGAACTGCTCCGCTACCGCGTGAACGAGTGCCTCGGCGACGCCCTGCTGGCTGATGGCCACGCGATGGAGGCGCGGTCATGCTACGAGCGCGCGCTGGCGTTCGAGGTGGCGAACTCGTTCCCGGCGTCGCCAAAGATACTCTTCAACCTCGGCCTGCTCTTCGCGCGTGAGTATGGCGAGAAGGAGATCGAAGACCACCGCCGGCGGGCGGTGGCCCTCTTTACCAGGTTTCTTAAGGAAACAGAGGCGGCCGGACACCAGCGCCGGGCTGATGCGTCGCTCTACCTCTCGTTGCTCGAACCCGCCGCATCGAAACGGGAGTAGCCAACTCTCCGGCGTGAGATTGTCGTTCGGCGCCGGGAACTTGGCGCTGGAAGGAGATCTAACAACCTCATTCGACGTTAGCCAATGGAAACGCTGATTTGTGCAAGTGCTTGTCTCTGCTACGGTTGTGACTGTCTCTTACTCAGAATTCGGATTGTGGTGACGTTGGTCGATGAAGCCGTGGCGTGGCCGTTGCGCACAGTAACCCAGTGATGGTGGAAGAAGGCGTCGAAATGGCAGTTCATGCAGTAATGGCAGGTTTTGCGCGGGCGTCGTTCGCCGTAGCCTGTGTCTTGGGGCTACTGGTTGGGTCGCCAGCCGGATCGGAGGAGGCGGACTCGAACGTGCCGCTTGCCACGAATCCGGGGGCTGCGGGCGGTTCGTCGGGTCAGCCGTTGGTTTCCGGGGCCGGGCAGGCGGAGGCCAAAGACTACTTCAGGCGGTTGGACGTTCGCGGCGCTGCGGTGCTCACCCGGAGCGACGGGCTGCGCGGCGGCTCGGCCGGGCGCGAGGCTGCGGTGGTTGCCTACCTGCTGCCGGCTGGGCGTAGCCCGCAGGGGGAGGCGCTGGTGGGCGGGGGCCGTAGCCATCGGCGGGAGGACGCGCAGGCTGAGCGGCGGCGGTTGGAAAGTGACGAGCGGCGGCGGGAGTTGCGGGG
>JACQVU010000235.1 GCA_016209585.1 Planctomycetota bacterium | reverse complement strand
CAGTTCGTGGTTCGGGTATTTCTTGAGCAGTTCGGCCGCGGCGTCCTTGTCGTGGTGGATGTGGGTCTGGAAGACCTTGCCTTCCTTCCCGTCCTGCGCGGTGATCTCCGCCTTCTTGAGGTCCTTGGGAACCACCACGTACTTCTCGGCCACCTTCACGGCGCGTTCCAGGAGGCGCGAGTGGAGATAGAACACGTCGCCGGGGTAAGCCTCGCGGCCCGGCGGCCGGCGCAGCAGCAGCGACAACTGCCGGTAGGACTGCGCCTGCTTCGTGAGGTCATCGTAGATGCAGAGCGTGTCCAGGCCGTGCTCGTACATGAACTCTTCCGCCATGGCCGCGCCGGCGTAGGGCGCCAGGTATTGCAGCGGCGCGGGCGAGGCTGACGGGGCGGAGATGATGATGGTGTATTCCATCGCCCCGTACTTTTCGAGCATGGCCCGCACCCCGGCCACCGTGGACTCCTTCTGCCCGATGGCCACGTAGATACAGATGACGTTCTGCCCCTTCTGGTTGATGATGGTGTCGACGGCGATGGCCGTCTTGCCGGTCTTGCGATCGCCGATGATCAGTTCGCGCTGGCCGCGGCCGATGGGGATCATCGAGTCGATGGCCTTGATCCCGGTCTGCAGCGGCACCTTCACCGGCTGCCGCTCCGCGATGCCCGGCGCGATCATCTCGATGCGGCGGCGGTTCTGGGCCTTGATGGGGCCTTTCCCGTCGACCGGGTCGCCCAGGGAGTCGACCACCCGGCCGATCATGGCGTGACCCACCGGCACGTCGATGACCCGGCCGGTGCCGCGCACCAGCATGCCCTCATGGATCTCGTGGCAGTCGCCGAGCACCACGGCGCCGATGGAGTCTTCCTCCAGGTTGAACACCTGCGCCTTGATGTGGTTCTCGAACTCCAGGAGTTCGCCCGCCAGCGCGCCCGTCAGGCCGTAGATGCGGGCGATGCCGTCGCCCACCTCCAGCACCCGGCCGCTGGTGGTGAGGTCGAGTTCGCTCTCGTAGCCCTCGATCTCCTTCTTCAACACCGAGACGATTTCTTCGACGCGGAATTTCATGGGCGGTGGCCGTTGGGCAGTTGTCGGTTGTCGGTTGTCGGTTGTCGGTCGTCAGCGGGCCGTTGCCCGCGGTCAGTTGTCGAAAAGAACCCGCGAGGCGTCGAGACGCGCCTCCCGCAGATCGCGCCGGATTTCCCGCAGATGGGTGACCACCGACGCATCCAGCACCGAGTCGCCGTGGATCACCACGATGCCCCCGATGATGTCGGGCATCACCCGCTCTTCCAGCACCACCTCCCCCCCCAGCCGCGCCGACAACCCCGCCCGCACGGCGGCGGCGGTGGCTTCCTCCAACTTCACGGCGGTGCGGACTTTCACGCGCTTGCGCCCCATCTTCTCGTCCAGCAACTCCCGGAAGCCCAGACAGATGTCCGGCAGGTGCCAGTAGCGCCCCTTCACCACCAGGAGCGCCAGGAACCGGAACGTGAGATCGCTGACCTTGCCCTTGAAGCCACGCTCCAGCATGGCGCGCTTCTTCCCGGCCGACAGCACGGGGGCGGAGAGCGCGTCGCGCAGGTTGGGCAAGGTGTCGTCCAGGGCGCGCAGCGCCTCCACCTCGTCGGCCACGTCGGCCAACAGGTTCTTCTCCGCGGCGGCGTCGAAGAGCGCCTGCGCGTAGATCCGGGAGACGCCGGTGGTTTCCATGGGGCAGTGGTCAGTTATCAGTTGTCAGTAAACTGAGAACCCTCTCCCTAGTTCTTGCCGGCGGTCGAGGCGGCGCGGAACTCCTCGATGGCGCCCTTGATCAGGTCCTGGTGGTCACGCGGCGTGAGCCGCTGGCGGATCATGCGGCCGGCGATCTCCGCCGCCAGGTCGCCGACGGAGCCGAGCAACTCTTCCACCGCCTTCTCCCGCGCCAGCGCCAAGTCGCGAGTGGTGCGGCGGCGGATGGCGTCGGCCTCCTCCTTCGCGTCGCGCAGCATCTTCTCCTTCACCGCATGGGCGTCGCGTTTGCCCTCGTCGATGATGGCGTGGGCCTCCGTTTTCGCCTGGAGCAGCCGGTTCTCGTACTCGGCCATGGTGCGGTTGGCGTCAGCCAGCCGTTTCTCAGCCTCGGCGATGGCGTCGTGGATGCGCTTCTCGCGCGCCTCCAGGCCATCGACGATGGGACGCCAGGCGAACTTGCCCAGGATGAGCACCAGCAGCACGAAGACCGCGACCGTGATGAGCAGCGGGGCGGGTTCGATGTCGAGCAACTCGCCCTTGTGCTCGCGCGTCGGCGCCTCCGGCGTGGCACCCTCGCCGTGGGCGGCCGCCGCCGGTTTCTCCGTGGCGAAGGCCGAAAGCGTCGTCGCCGACGCGGCGGCCAGCAGCGCCAGAGCCAGCGTGATCGCCGTGAGCGCGGAAACAACCCGCGCCCGCGTCGTGGCGGGATGCGGCATGTCACACCTCTTCCGGGGGCGGATCAACGCCCCCCGTCTGGGCCGGCCCGCGACCCCCCCCCGGAGCGAACCGAGGGGGCGCGACGCGCCGGGCACGGGCGTGGCCTACTTCCACTGGAAAACCGGGAGAGCCATCAGCAGGCAGACGATCAGCGCGAAGAAGGTGAACCCTTCAATGAGCGCCGCCGCGATGATCATCGCCGTCTGGATGCGGCCCCCCGCCTCCGGCTGGCGGGCGATGGCCTCCACCGCGTTGCCCGCGATGTTGCCGATGCCCTTGCCGGCGCCGATGACCACCAGCCCGGCCCCGATTCCCGCGCCGAGAGCAATGGCGCCCTTGTCTCCCATCATCTGCCACGCACTTGCGGCGTCGGCTGCGAGCGTCGCGAAGTTCATCCCGAACCCTCCCTTTCTCGATCCACGGTGTAACGGTTGACCGGTTTTCCCGAACCTGGCCCTCCCGGCCTTCTAGTGTTCCGGAGCCACCGCGGCCCCGATGAAGATGGCTGAGAGGAACGTGAAGATGTAGGCCTGCAGGAACGCCACGAACAACTCCAGCAGCGACAACCCCGCCGCGCCCACCGCGCTGCTGATCGCGATGGGCGCGCAGATGGCCGGTTGCTTCGGAAGCAAAGCCATCATCAGAATCGACGCGATCACGATGTGCCCCGCCACCATGTTCGCGAAGAGACGCACCGAGAGCGAAAACGGCTTCACCAACGCCCCCACGATCTCCAGCGGCAGGAAAAAGAGCCACATAAACACGTCCACCGCCCACATGCCCACGTCCCCGGCGCTCCGGGTCTGGGCGGGCTTGAAGAGGTGCGGCGCGAAGTTCCAGATATAGAGCACCGGCGCCAGCAGCAGCGCCGACACCGGATCGCGCCCCCGCCCGGCCGCGTGGGCGTGACCGTGGCCATGCCCCTCGCCGGCGGCCGCCGCGTGGCCGGGATCGTCGCTGTGTCCGTGGTCGCCCTCCCCGGCCGGGCCGTGGTGACCGTGGCCGCGGGTTCCGGACCGCAAATCGCGAAACACCTGTAACACCCCGGACAGGTGAATGACCACGAACGTCGTGATCGCCAGCCCCGCCGTCACCATGATGTGCGCCGTGGCGGTGCCGCCTATATGCTCCACCGGCTCCCGGCCCAGGGCAGCCGACGACAACTCCACGATATCGGCCAAGGGCACCAACCCAAGCAGGTTACACAGAAGAAT
This sequence comes from Planctomycetota bacterium, assembly GCA_016209585.1. GTDB lineage: Bacteria > Planctomycetota > UBA8742 > JACQVU01 > JACQVU01 > JACQVU01. The sequence goes on along the minus strand of JACQVU010000235.1, from coordinate 9,524 downwards.
GAAGAAGAACGTGGTGCAGAGATAGGGCAGGAAGCGCCCGGCGTGCTGCTTGAGGTTCGGCCGCGCCACCTCGTCGCGAATGAACTGCACGAACGTCTCCACGAAATTCACGAAACCACGCGGCACCTTCATGGCGCGATGCCGTGCCGCCACCAGCGGGAAGGCGACCACGGATATCGTCGCAGCCACCAGGAGCATCAGGAGGCTGTTGGTGAGGTAGATGTCGTGGTCGAACAACCGGAACCACGGGCCTTCACCCACGTCGTGGCGCACCACGTGGTCAAGCGGGTTGTCGCTGGCGAGCAGGAAGAAGGCTGGCGTGGTCATCATCTTCCCCACTCAGACGCCTTTCGCACGCGCCGGGTCGAGCACGCCACCGCCACCGCCCGATCCACGGGGGCCGAGATCGGCCGGCGCAGCGTTCCACTCTCCGGCCAGCCGAACGAGCCGCATGGCGAACGCGGTCTCAGCCGCCAGGAGAACAAGGTACACGACGATCGCCCAGATCAGCAACGTCCGCCAGTCGGGCTGGAAGAAGAGCGAAGCCACCCAGCCGAAGACGAAGGTCAACCCCAGCCGCAGCACGGTGCCCACCAGGACCAGCGGCGGCGCATCTAAAGGCTTGGTGTTGACCACCCGCCGCAGCGGAACAAGGCTGGCGCTGAACGCCGCCAAGCAGACGACCGAGGCCACGCACATGGCCCGCAGCGCGGGATCTCCGCTGTTCCGAAACACGATGTACCCCATACCGGTCACCGCCAGCGTCAGCAGGGCGGCCGTCGATGCGAACCGCCCGATGGCCTCGTCCGGCGACATTTCTGCTCCATCCGCGCCTGGCGCCCCATGGCCTCCGGCAAGAACCCGCCGGCGGACCGAGCGCGTCGCTAACGTCTCCCGGCCTCGCCCTCCCGCGTGAGTTTCAGCAGTTGCTTGAGGAGGATGTAGGTTCCGACCGCGACTCCACAAAGAACCCCCACCAGCACGCCGACCGGTCCTTCGCCGGACCGTTCATCGACCAGGTAGCCGACCCCGCCCAGGAGCACGATGGCGCCTACGAACTCCAGCACCACCGCCACCGCGCGCTGGTAGAGGCGGAACAGGCTCGCCCCCTCCTCACGCGCTTGCCGGTCACCCGGTGCGTCGCCGGTCGCGCCGATGGCATCCTCCCTTTCCTGCCCTACCCAGTAGCGGGCAGAGATATACCCGTCGCCCGATATCTCTGCACGTCAAAAAACGGGTTTTTTTCAGACCTCCTTCTGCAGCGCCTCGACCAGCCGGAAGGCCAGTTCCTGGATTTCCTTGGGCGCCTTGAGGCTCGCCAGCCGGCGTTCGATGCGTTTGGCGACGTCCAGCACCTCCGCGATGGTGGCCGGGCCGTCGTCGCCGCTCTCTTCCTTCGGCGACCCGCCGTCCGGCTCGCCGCCCGCCTCCCAGCGGCGGCGGCGCTCGGCGATCTCCCGCGACAGCCCCTCGCGGCTGAGGCGCTCGTCGAAGACGCGGGATTCGAGGTCGCGGAAGTCGTCCTGCTCGTCCTGCTCCTCGAACAGCGACTGGATGCGCCGCAGGCGGTTCACCACTTCGTAGGACGGGACGCTCGGTCCTTCGTCGGCGCCGGCCTCGAACTGGCGCAGTATCTCCGGCCGGCGCTCGGCGGTGTACGACATGGCCTCCAGCATGCGGTTGGCGACGTGGCGGTTGATCTTGAGCACGTCGAGCACGTACTGGTCGTAGCCGGAGCAAGGCGGCTCACAGTGGCGCCAGACTTCATGCTCGCGGATGCGCCGGAGGTTGAGCGCCACGTGAAGCCAACTGGCCTTCATCACCTTGACGGCGTGGGCGGTGTCGGCCAGGAGGGCGCGGGCCTCAGCCTTGGTCGGCGGGTGTTCGGGCGGTGCGATGCGGGTGGTGGTGGGCATAGCGTTGTGAGGGACCTGGCGAAGGGGCGAGGGGCGAGGGACGCGGGGCGAGGGGCGGAGGACATGGGAACGGGAGAGCGTGGGAGCGTGCGACGGCGCCTGCCTCATGCCCATGCTCTCACGTTCCCGCGTTCTCACGTTCCTTCCTTATCGGGGGCGCGGGACGGGGGCTTCGCGTCGCGCCGGGCGGCCAGCCGCGCGCGGGAAGCCATGCGCGCGCGCGCGTCGGCCTCCTCGCCGCGGTCGGTCGGCGCGTAGAAGGCGCGATCCGCGATCTCGTCGGGCAGGTAGTCGTCGCCGGTGAAGGCGTCGGGAAAGTCGTGCGGGTAGCGATACTCCGCGCCGTACCCGAGGTTTTTCATGAGCGCCGTGGGCGCGTTCCGCAGGTGCAGCGGCACGGCGAGCGGGCCGGTTGCCTCGACGGTCTCGGCGACGGCGCGCATGGCGCGGGTCACGGCGTTCGACTTGGGCGCCGTCGCCAGGTAGGCGGCCGCGTGCGCCAGGGGGAAGTGCGCCTCCGGCCAGCCCACCTGGTGCGCGGCCTGGAACGCCGCCACCGCCAGCGGCAGGGCGCGGGAATCGGCCATGCCCACGTCCTCGCTGGCGAAGATGACCATGCGCCGCGCGATGAACAGCGGGTCTTCCCCGGCCGCGACCATGCGCCCCAGCCAGTAGAGGGCGGCGTGGGGGTCGCTGCCGCGCATGCTCTTGATGAACGCGCTGATCACGTTGTAGTGCTCTTCTCCGGCCGGGTCGTACCGCAGCGCCTTCGCTCCCGCGACCCGCCGGACGAGGTCCGGCGAGATCGCGCCGGCCTTCTCGCGCCGGGCGCGCTGGTGGGCCATTTCCAGCAGGTTCAGCGCCGCGCGGGCGTCGCCCCCGGCGAAGTTCGCGATGAACCCCGCCGCCTCTTTGTCCAGCGGCAGAGGCGGCAGCAAGCCGCGGACGGGGTCCGACGCCGCGCGAGCCACGATGCCCGCCAGGTGATCGACGGACAGCGGCGCCAGCACGACCACCCGGCAGCGCGACAGCAGCGCGGCGTTCACCTCGAAACTGGGGTTCTCCGTGGTCGCGCCGATCAGCGTGATCAGCGCGCTCTCCACCGAAGGCAGCAAAAGGTCCTGCTGCGCCTTGTTGAAGCGGTGGATTTCGTCAAGGAAAAGAATCGTCCGCCGGCCGCGGGCGCGCAGGCGGCGGGCGGTGTCCAGCACGGCGCGCACCTCCTTCACCCCCGCCGCCACCGCCGACAACGCCACGAACTCCGTGCCGCAGGTGGCCGCCAGCAGGCGCGCCAGCGTGGTCTTTCCCGTGCCGGGCGGACCCCACAGCACCAGGCTGGGAGGCGGATCCGCCGCGTACGCGCCGCGCAGCGTTCCCTCCGGGCCGAGCAGCGCCTCCTGTCCGACGACCTCGTCCAGCGTGCGCGGGCGCATCCGTTCAGCCAGCGGAGCGATCGGCTCGCGACCGTCGCCAGCCGCGGCGGGAGCGTGGCCGCCGTCCGAGGGGGCGCGGGCTTTCGCGCCCTCTGGTTCCGGGAGATCGAAGAGTTGCGGCACGCGAACATCGTACGCGCTCACGTCGTCTGTTCAACGGGCGTTTGTCCGATCGGGGGGCGGAAAATGGCGGACAGGTGGCGGGGGCTGCCCGCTTTGGACCTTGTTTCGTCGGAAGCGAGCGTGGAACAATCTGAAGTAGCCGGTTCGAGGGCGAGTGGCGGAACCGGAAGACGCTGGGGACTTAAAATCCCCTGGCGAGAAGCCGCAAGTCCTTATCCGTCAAGAAGATACGAAATCCACCCCCGCCAGCGTTGCCACTGGTGGTGCCATTTCACCGCCAAAAGACGCCAAAAACCCGCCCACGACGCCTGAAGATCTGCGCTTGGTTATGGCCGCTTGGCCCACGCTCCCGGACGCGCTGAAGGCGGGTATTCTGGCGATGGTGCGGGCGGTGAAGCCCTTGGAGTGAGTCCCGACCCTGCGTGTGCCTCTCGTGTTTGGACAGGTCGGCCGCAGTGACGATCCCGAAGAAGCCGCGCGGCCCGTGGTCGGGTCGACGGGAAGCGTCAGCCTCTCGATCACGCCCGTCGTTCCTGGCGTCGGCGCTTGGGCCGCGAACTCGCCCACGCCGGAGAACTCGACCGCCGCCGCGCGCGCCTCGATGGTCTCGGTGTGTAACCGTTCACCCCCACCCCAGGCGGACGTTGCCTGTCGCCGGAGTCCGGCCTCAGGGGTGCGGGCCACCAGCGCGCCGGCGGTCACGCCGGCGCCAAACGGGGCGGCGGGCGGCCGGCGAGGACGGCGGTGAGCGTTTCGACCAGAAAGCCGTACACTGAGCGCCCCTGCATCCGCAGGCTTTGCATCACGGTCAGCAATCGTTCGACGCCGCGGCTTCCCGTCTCGCTCCACGTGCCCAGCGAGCGTTTGCGCCACGTCACCGCCGGCCGCAGCGCGCGCTCCGCGATGTTGTTGGTCGGCTCCACGCCGTCCATCCACGCGAAAGCCCACAGCCGGTTGTAATCGTGACCCCAGAGCCGACGGCGGAACCTCGCCGTCTTCTGGTCCCGGCACGACACGCCGCGCTCTAACGTTTCGCTCATCAGGTCCGGCGGCGGGCCGGTCGCTTCGCCGAACGCGTGGTGGTCGCCGGTGCGCCTCCACTCGGCGCAGGCCGCGAACACCCCGTTCGCCGCGGACCTCAACGCCTCGCCGATGGCCTTCAACTCGCCTCCCCGCTCGATCACCTTCTCGAAGTCCCGCTTCAGGGTTTCGTCGCGGGTCGATTTTGAACGCCGCCAGCCCGCGCCCGACGCGCCGAAACCGCCGGGCGGCGGGGCCAGGGCGCTTGATCTTCGGGAACGCGAACGGGAAGCGTCTCACAGCACGATGGAGGCGTCGTTTTGAGTCGAAGGGTGAATCCGCCATGTGTCGCACAGTCGCTGCCCTGTTGGTGACAATCCTCGCGGCTTCGGGGTGCGGTCGTAGCGGGAATGAAACGGCCAACGCCCGCCACCGTGTGGAGGAAGCCGAGGGATCATCGTCGGGGGCCCTGCCTGCTATTGCGGCAACCGGGATTGGCTCGTCGGTGAAACTGTCTATCGGTGCACTAATTGCGACAGGACACGCAACAAGACATGATCCAGCCTAACAACAGCATACAGCGGACGGCGCTGCGCGCCGCCGCTGAACCGGAGCGTTAGCCACACGTGACAGTTCAAGTGGGGAGGGCTACCATGATGGACGAGGTTTCCCCATGAGTACGAAATCTTCAGTCATCCGGAGCGACCCCGACATCCTTGACGGTACACCCGTGTTCGCCGGGACACGTGTCCCGGTGCAGTCGCTGATCGACTACCTCGAAGCAGGAGACCGCCTCGACGATTTCCTCGAAGACTTCCCCACCGTCAGCCGCGAGCAGGCAGTGGCGGCACTCGAGCTGGCCCGCGATGCGTTGAGTCACCATGCGAGTCCTTCTTGATGAGTGCCTTCCGAAACGTCTGAAACGCGAACTCGTCGGTCACGATGTCCAGACGGTGCCCGAAGCCGGGTGGGCGGGCAGGAAGAATGGCGAGCTTCTTCAGCTGGCGGTGGGCGTCTTCGATGCCTTCGTCACCATCGACCGCAGCCTTGTTTTCCAGCATCATGTCGCCGGCCTTCCCTTCGGCGTTATCCTTCTTCGCGCTCAGAGCAACCGCATCGCCGATCTCCGGCCACTGGTGCCGAGAATCCTCGAAGCTCTTCAGACCATTCGACCTGGGGAGGTCATTCGAGTCGGTGGCTAACCACGCCGTGCACCCGCCGGCGGGCGGCGTGTCTGTTCTGGTTCTAGACCGCACCCTCGCCCGGCGCGGGGAGGCAGTGGGGCCGGCGTCCCCGATCTCGATCCTACACAACTTCCGCGCATCTCGCGCGGGGTCATCCGAGGCCGCCGCCGTGGTGGCCCGCCGAGGCGCGGAGTTTGGTTCTCGACGCCTCGTAGGCTACACTCGATGATGATGAAGAAATCGGTACAACGCCCGCCCGGTTGATATGAAACGCGCGTGCCTTGCCGTGGCCGTCATGGTCGCCACGCTGTGCGGCGCTTCCCGATCGCGGGCGGGGGAGCCGGCGGCCGTCTCGCTGCGGGTGATGACGTACAACATCCTGGTCGCGGGCGGCGAGAAGAAGGGTTTTTCCGCGCCCTGGGCCGAGCGCCGCGCCGGAGTGGTGGCGACCATCAGGAAGTACGATCCCGATCTCCTCGGCCTGCAGGAGCCTTCCCCCGCCCAAATCACCTGGCTCCGCGAGCAGTTGCCGGCCTACGCCGTGGTGACGCCGACCTTCACCGACTCGGCGCTCATGTACCGCGCCGCCATGTTCCAGAAGAAGGCTGAAGGCTTCTGGTGGCACTCGCCCACGCCGGAGCGGCGCTCGGTCGGCTTCGGCAACCTGCTCCCGCGCCTCTGCGTCTGGGCGCGCCTACGCCACGTGGCGTCGAACCGCGAGATCGCCTTCCTCAACACCCATTTCGACGCCACAGCCCCCGCCCAGGCGAAGTCGGCGGCGTTGGCGCTCAAGCAGGTGGCGGCGCTCTTCCCGGCGGACCTCCCGCTGGTCTTCACGGGCGACTTCAACTCCTCTCCGCCCATGGAGGCGTACAAGACACTCACCGCCCGCGGCGCGTTCCGCAACGCGCACGAGGTGGTGGAGGGGAAACCGGGCGCACACACCTCCGACGGCACGCCCTACCGCCGCTTCGACGCGACGATCGACCACATTTTCTACCGAGGCGCCGGTCTGGAGCCGGTGGAGTGGCAGGCCAGCAAATATATGGAGGGAGGCGTTCAACCCTCCGACCACTGGGCGCTATACGCCCGCTTCAACTGGCGCGCGCCGCCGGCCGCCGCAGTGGTTCCCGTCGCTGACAGCGACGAAGAGTTCTGATCTTCCGCGCGCGTAACTCCTTTTTCCGTCCGCTGTTACGCTCATTCTTCCGAAACTTGCGGCAATGTGCCGGCGTCGGCCGCACCGTGAGTGTCTGAAGGGTATAATTCAAACGAAGGGGGAGGTAACGCACATAATGGGTGGTGGAGTATGGCCGAATCCGCGAGGAACCGGCCTTGGTCAAATCAGGCACACGGTGCGCCTCGGCGCTGGGGAGATCTTCCGTACTCCTCACAGCCGACGCGCGCGGGGTGGCTCCCGATCGCGGCCTGGTTCGCCTGTGCGTTCCTCTTTCTGGTTGCGGTCGGCTGCGACGGCACCAGCGGGCGCCACCTTTACGGTTCACCGGGGACATCGCCGAGCGGTCCCGCCGGCGGCGGGAGCGGAGCGGGCGGCACGGGCGGGCCGAGTAGCGGCGGCTCGCCGGGAACCACCGGTGGCGCTCCGGCCGCGGGATCCGGGAGTTCGGGAGCGGCCGGGCAGGCCGGCGAAGTGCGGATCGGTTTCCTGCTCGCCGGCTTTTCTCCCCAAGACGGCCTCGCCGCGCGCAGCGCGCTGGCTGAACCCGGCGGCGGAGGCGCCGCGTTCAATCGTCCGCTGAAGGATTTGCGCTTCAACGTTCCGGCGTGGGACTGGACGGGCGTCCGCCCGGCCGCTCTGGCGCTGGTCGCCGCCGACGAAGGCGCGGAGGTGGCGCGCATCGACGTGACCCGCGGGAGCGGCGAGGGGCTGCTCCCCATGACGCCGTCTCGCTTCCAGGGGGCGATTGAGGTCCGCCTGCTCGACGAATCGGGCGCGGCGCACGGCAGCCTCCGCTGGCCGGCGTTGCGCGTGACGGAGAGCCGGTCGATCGCCGCCGGTCTTGGGCGCCGGTCGGACGGCAGCCTGTGCGCGTGGTTCTCGGACCGTGATGAGACGCTTGGCGTGAGCCGCGACGCGGTGCGGCAGGTGGTTGACAACGGCTACGACCTGGATGGCGACGGCCTGCGCGACACCGCGGCCCGCATCGACTTCCGCGATGGTTGGAGCCTGTTCGACGTGGACGGCGACGGCTACGCGGGGGGTCCGGACGACGACTACCCGTTCCCCGGCGACGCGGGCGGCGACGGCGAGGCCACGGCGGGACGCTTGCTGATTTACGACCCGGCGCTGACGGGCGCGCCGGCGGGCCTGAGCGACGCGCCGGCGGATGTTCCCGCGCCCGTTGCGCGCGGGGTGACGGCGTCCATCGAGCCGCGGGCGTTGCGGGGCGGGGCTGGCCAGGCGGGCGAGGTGCTGGTGCGGGCGCTGCCGGCGGCGGGGGCATGCCTGGTCGGGGCGCGCTACGATCTGGCGCTCACCGGCGGCGCGTTCGTGGAGACGGGAACCGCGCGGGCCGCAGGCGCGTTCTACCAGCCGGGCGCGCGGGCGGTGTCGGACGGGAGCCTGGTCAGCGTTGCCCCCTTCCGCGTGACGTTCGAGGCGCGCCACGCGGCCGGCGCGACGGTCCTGCGGGCGGAAGCGTTCGTGGCGGTGGGCTGCGGCGAGCCGATCAGCGCCCGCGCGGAAGCGGAGCGCGCGAACGGGGGCGCGCCGGAGATCGCGAGGATTCTGACGACGTCCGGCCGGCCGAGCGCCGCGCCCGGCGAGCGGGTGATCATCGAGGGGCGATTCCCCGGCGGCGGGGCGATGGTCGCGTTCGGGGGCGTTCCGGCGGTGGTGGAGGGTTTCTCGGCTGACAGGATCGAGACCCGCGCGCCCTCCGGCGCCGTGACGGGGCCGATCACGGTGGAGATCGGCGGCGACGTGGCCTCCTTTGCCGACCTGTTCGAGACGTTGCCGGCGGTGGTTGGCGTCACGCCGGGCGACGGCGAGCAGGGCGTGAATCCGCGGGCGGCCGTGGCGGTCGTTTTCGCCGGCCCCGCGCCGGCGGACTTCACCGCGGACGACGTGGCTATTGAGCGGACGGAAGGCGGCGGGGCGGTGCGGTCGGCCGCCGCCGCGGACATCGCGGTGACCATCGCGCGCGGGGGCGCGCCGGAACAGGTGTTCTGCATCCCGGATCGCCCGCTGGCGGAGAACGCTTCCTATGTCGTCACGCTCCGGCGCTGGGGCGTGCGGCGGGGCTTCCGCACGGGCGCGGCCGTGGCCGCCGCGCCGCTTGGCGTGGCGACGCTCGCGCCGCCGAGCGGCTCGACGCTGGACGACACTCGCCCGGAGATCGTCATCGACTTCGACCGCCCGCTGCTGCCGGCGAGCGTGCGCGACGACGCCGTGCTGCTCTCCGGCCCCGACGGCGAGGCGCGCGGAACCGCTTCCTGGCGGCCCGACGCGCCCGCCCGCCTCTCGTGGCGGGTGCGGGAAACCGTTCTGCCAGGCGCCGCCGCGGAGGCGATCCCCGGCTTGGCGGGCGGCGGGCCGTACGCGCTGCTGATCTCGCCGGCGCTGGCCGAGGCGGGCGGGACGCGCTACGCCGGGGGCGTGGCGGGCGTCTATCGGGCGAGCGCGCGGGTGACGGATCTTCAGCCGGCCGCGACGCTTCCGGGCGGCGTGGTGACGCTGTTGGGCGGGCCGTTCGCGGCCGGCGCGGGCGATCTGGCGGTGGAGATCGGCGGGCAACCGGCGAGGGTCCTCGACCGTCGTTCCTGCCGGCTGGTGGTGGAAGCGCCGGCCCGGATCGCGAGCGGGCCGGCCGCGGTCCGCGTGCGGT
>JACQVU010000248.1 GCA_016209585.1 Planctomycetota bacterium | reverse complement strand
TGCGTCTCACCGCCGCCGACAACCAGGGCGGCACGCCGCAACCGGCGGTGTCGGCCGCGTTCACGGTCGATAACACGGCTGCGCCCACCAACACCCCGCCGTCGGTGGCGGTGACCACGCCCAGCACCACGGTGGGGGGCAACGCGGTGCTCATCGACTACACCATCACGGACCCGGACGCCGGGAACCAGATTTCGATCACGGTGGAGTACACCATCGACAGCGGCGTCACCTGGAAGGCCGCTACGGCCGGGGCGGGCGGCGACGGCACGACGGGGCTGCTGGCCGGCGCGCGGAAGTTCAGTTGGAACGCGCTCTCGCACTCCGACCTGGGCGGCGGGCCGAAGACGGTGAAGGTGCGGATCACGCCCAGCGACGTGAGCCTGGGAACGGCGGGCACGTCGAACCCCTTCACGGTCGACAACGCCGTCACCGGCGCGGTGCCCACCGTCACCATCAAGAGCGTGGGCGTCGGGCCGGGGCCGTACAAGGGCGACATCCTGGTGACCTATGATCTGGCCGACCCCGACAGCCCGAGCGGCCTCTCGCTGGGGGTGCGCTTCAAGGGCGGGGCGACCACGGCCTACGCCACCGCGCAGACGGTGGAGGTGCTCACCAGCCTGGCGCCGGGCAACGGGAAGACCTTCACCTGGAAGTCGGCCGCCAGCGGGCAGGCCAGCGGCGACGAGGCGAACGACTTTCAGTTGGAGGTGACGGCGTCGGACGGCACGAACGGCTCCGCGCCGGCGTTGTCGGCGCTGCTCAAGGTCGATAACAAGGCTCCGGTGGTGGCGATCACGGCGCCGAAGGGGGGCGAGTTCTGGACGACGCGCTCCTCGCAGAACGTCACCTGGACGGTGGCCACCGACCTCAACCTGGGCGCGAACCCCATCGATCTTTTCTGGAGCATCGACAACTTCACCACCTCCACGCCCATCAATACCGCCGGGGCGGTGACCAACACCGGCACGCACGTGTGGAACCCGGTGAACGGGCAGGTCTCCACCACCGTGAAGGTGCGGGTCCGGGCGACCGACGGCGTGGGCAACGTGGCCGTCTCCGATTCGCCGGCCAACTTCACCATCGACTACTTCACCGAGACGCTCACGCTCACCACCCAGAGCGACTTCCAGTCGCAGCACCTGAGCCGGGTGGACTTGGACTCCGATCCCGGCGCGGCGCGCCTCGGCCAGCACTACGACAAGTTGCTTTCCGGCTACGTGCCACTGTCGCTCGACACCTTCGACGGGAACGACCAGACCATCCTGCTTGGCACGACCGGCGGCCTGTTCCGGTCCCTCGATCTGGGAACCACTTGGGGCTTGGCGGCGTCAACATGGGCCGCCACGTTCGCACTTCCGGACAACAACGTGCAGGCGTGCGCGATCCACGGAACAAACAGCGCGTATCTGCTCGCCGGCACGCCCAACGGCGCGGCCTATTACATCGACGGCGCCTTCTTCACGCTGCGCACGCCGAAACTGCCCTCGAACGACGTCGTGAGCGTCGATTTCTACGACGGCGACACCACCGGCCGCACCTTCCTGCTCGGCACCCGTAACAACGGCGCGCTCCTCACCACCGACGGCGGCGCGACGTTCAAAACCTTCAACTCCGGCTCCACCCCCGCGCTTCCCTCCAGCGTGGTCAACGTGGTGCGCTTCCACCAGGGCGCGCACGCCATTCCCGGCGGGCTGGTCTTCGCCATCGGCACCGCCGGCGGCATGGTCTATTCCAAGGACGGCGGAACCACCTTCACCGTCTTCGGCACGGCGCTGCCCGCCGGGCTCGCGGTGGGCAACGTGCGGGAAGTCCAGTTCCGCACCGCCAACGCCGCGGGCGACGAGTTCTACGTCCTCTGCGCCGACGGCCAGACCGGCGGCGGCGTCAAGTACACCGACAACGGCGGCACGTCGTTCACCACCGTGGCCACCACCTCCACCACCGGCACGATCGACGTGAAGTACCTGAAGTACCTCTCGCTCTACCAGAGCGCCACCAACGCCAACAACCTCATGCTGGCGCATGAGAACGCCGGGCCGAACATGGCTAACTACTACATCTATTACACGACGCTCGGCAAGAACACCATCAACTGGACGGCGCTCACCCAGCCCGGCCCGGGCAAGGACGGCCCGGTGGCCTACATGAACGCCCGCCCCAACGCCCAGTACATGGTCTTCGCCAACGGCGGAGGCGCCTGGGTCTCCACCAACTCCGGCTCCTCGTTCACGCTCAAAAACGCCTTCTCGCCCTTGCCGCTGCCGTCCGGCATCGCGGGGCAGACGCGCGACGTGGCCTATTACAACGGCGACTCCACCGGCAGGACCTTCCTGCTCGCCGGCTTCGGCACTTCGGGGTCCCAGTGCCTCATGTACACGACCGACGGCGCAGCCACCACGGCGTCCACCACCTACTTCAACGGCGTCGCCGGCTCCGGTCCGCTTCAGGACCCGCAACTCACCTGCTGCGCGGTGTTCAACGGCACCGGCGCCAACGGCCAGCAGTGGCTGATCGGGAGCCAGGGGTCGGGCGTTTTCAAGACGACGAACGCCGGGAGTTCGTGGAAGTATTACCACAGCGGCATGGGCAACCCGCCGTGGACCTTCACCGACTACGATCCGACGCCCGAACTGGGCATCGCGCCCACCATCAACCAGATCGACTGGTTTGACGGCGACAACAGCAAGAAGACCTTCGGGTTCGCGACGCCGCAGGGCATCGCCTTCACCAAGGACGACGGCGTCACCTGGAAGCGGGGCAACGGCAACGCGGCCAGCGAGGCCAAGGTCGGCTCATTGGCCATCTTCAACGCCTTCGGCTACCACCAGGCGGCGGCCAGCAACGGCGACGTGGCGCTGGTCGGGGCGATCCAGGGCTTCGGACTCACGGAGAACGGCTTCGCCACCGTTCCCACGGTCTGGGACCAGACCAACCCGCCGAAGGATATTGACACCGGCCAGCCGGTGCCCAATTTCGGGACGGATTCGAACGTCTGGGACGTCGACTTCCTCGACTCCGACTCGCTGCACAAGACCTTCCTCATCGCCACCAACGGCTTCGGCGCGTTGCTCACGCGCGACAAGGGGGTGAGTTTCAAGGTTTTCACGAAGAGCAAGGTTCCCAGCCTGCCCGGCAGTCCGAGCGCGAAAAGCGTGCAGTTCCTGCAGTCCGACGCCACGGGCAACACCTTCATCATCGGCTTCGGCGGCGGGCCGAACGGTGGGGTGGTCATCACCCGGGACGGCGGCGTCACCTTCACCGTCTACACCAGCACGACCTACCCGGCGTTGCCCAGCGACAACATCATGCGGGCGCGCTTCCTGCAGGACGCGGTGGGCGACAAGTGGGTGGCGGCCACGAACAACTCCGGCGCCGTTTTCGGCCCCGCGGCAAAATGGGCGTCGGGACAGTTGCGCGTGCCCGGGCTGAATGGCGTCACGCTCTTCCCCACTTCCGGCACTTGGCACTCCTATGGCCGCGTGGAGTTAAACGGTGATCTTCCCGCCCCGGTGATGGGCAACTCGGCGGTGACTTTCCAGGTCTGGGACGTGACGCCGGGGGTGACGCCGGCCCTTGTCAGCAACACGCTGCTCCCCGGCAACAGCACCGGGATTAACGCGGCGGGCGACGCCAATGGCGACTACGCGCTCGACCTCTCGGGACTGGGCGACACCGACGGCACCACGCCGCCGCCCACCGCGCCGGGCGCGATTCGCGTGGACTTCACTCTGATCAACGGCGTCAATCCGCCGTCGCCCTCCATCAAGGAGGCGCGGTTCAAGTTCAAGTATCGCTGATCTCCCGGGCCAGCGCGCGGAAGCGTTCGCCGCGCTCCTCATAGTTGCGAAACATGCCCCACGAGGCGCAGGCTGGTGAGAGCAGCGCCACGCCGCCCGGCGCGGCCCGCGCGGCGGCGTGGCGCACGGCGGCGTCGAAGTCTCCGTCGAAGCGCGCGACTTCCGGCCCCGGCCCCGGCCCCGGCCCGGGGCTGGCCGCGACGGCCGCGGCGATCTTCTCCTGCGTCGCCCCCAGCAGGCAGACCACCCGGCAGCGGCGCGCGATGACCTGGCCCAGCGCGGCGAAATCCGAGCCTTTGTCATACCCGCCGGCGATAAGGGCCACCGGCCCCTCCACCGCCCCCAGCGCGCCCATGGCGGACTCCGGCGTGGTGGCCTTGGAGTCGTTGATGAAGGTCACGCCGCGACCATCCACCGCCACTTTTTCCAGCCGGTGGGGCACGGGACGAAAGGTTCGCAGGTTGGTCAGCAGCACGTCGTCACGCGGCTCGAAGGGGCGCGCGGCCAGCAACGCCGCGAGCGCGTTCCCCACGTTGAACAGCCCGATGAGCGGCACGTCGGCGCGACGCCCGATCTCCCGAAGCGCGTCGCCCGCGCGCGGCCCCTCCAGCCAGAGGCGGTCGCCGCGCAGGCAAGCGCCGGCGACCTCGCGCCGCGTCGAGAAGAGCCGCGCCCGCCCCCGCGCCGCCGCCGCCCAGAAGGCGGTTTCGGGATCGTCCGCGTTGAGCGCCAGGTTGCTCTCCGGTCCGGCCCGGTTCACCAGCGACCGCTTGGCGTCGCGGTACCGTTCGAACGTCCCATGCCAGTCGAGGTGGTTCGGGGTCACGTTGGTCACCACCACGCCCGCCGGCGTCCACGCCGCCTCACCAAGGCGATGCAATTGAAAACTGGAGAGTTCCAGCACCACCAGGCCATCCGGGCGCAGGGCGTCGACCTCGTCGAGCAGCGACCCGCCGATGTTCCCGCCCAGCCGCGCCGCGCCGGCGGGGCGGTCCTTGAGCAGGTGGGCCGTGAGCGACGCCGTGGTGCTCTTTCCGGCCGAGCCCGTGACCGCGATGACCGGCGCGCGGCACCGTTCGAGAAAAAGGCCGATCTCCGTGACCACCGCGGCGCCCGCGCGCGCTCCCGCCTCCAGAAACGGGTTCGCCGGCGGCACGGCCGGGTTCACCACGATCAGGTCCGCTTCGCGGAAGTCGCCCTCGTCGTGGCCGCCGAGGCGGAATCTCACCTCCACGTCGGCCAGCGCGGCGACGGACGACGCCAGTTTCCCGGCGGGTTGCAGGTCGGTGACCGTGACCCGCGCGCCCCGTTTCGCCAGGAAGCGCGCCGCGCCCGCGCCACCGCCGAACAGGCCAAGGCCCATGACCAGCGCGCGCTTGCCGCGGAAATCGTCCATCGGGCGTGCTCTCACTCGCCGGCCGCGTCCGCGCCGTCGCCGCCATCCTCCGCGCGCCGGCGGCCGCCGGTGTACAAGCGGTCGTCTTCCTCGAACGACCGGCGGAACGTCGTGGCCCGCTCCGCCAGGGCGTCGGCGTCGGCGGCGGCCGCCGCCGGCCGGGGGTCCAGCGTGTAGTCGAAGTCCAGGTGCGAGCGCGCGCCGAAGGGCCACAGGAACTCGGCGAAGAAGTCAACCGGGAACGTGTCCCACCACGGGGCTTCGAACTCCGCCCGGCGCTTGACCGTCTGGTAGCCCTCCCGCCGCAGCACGAACTCGCGCACGCCGTAGTGCTTGAACTTCCCGTCAACGGGCGTCGCTCCGACCTGATCTCCGTCCAGCCATACCTCCGCGCCGACCGGGGTGGAAGTGACGCGGTAGGTGCGCTCGACGCATCCCGCGCTCAGCAGCGACGCGAGCGCCGCCAGAACGGACATCGCCAGCCCGCGAAAAAAAAACATCCGCGACCCGGCCCGGTTTCCCCGATGCGCCGTCATGCCACACCCTTCCCGGCGGCGCCGCCTTTTACAGGGGGTCCGGTGAACCGCGCCGCCCCCAACACCCGCCTGCCGCGCAGAAACTCGTGCGCGGTCACCTCCCGCTTCCCGGCCGGCTGCAGCGACTCCACCAGCAGGTCGCCCTCTCCGGTCCGGACGCGGATGACGTCCGCCCCGCACCAGGCGTCGCCGGGCGCGCGTGGGGCGAACCCCTCGGGCGTCGCCTCGGGCGCGTGCGTGACGGCCAGCAGCGTCATCTCCACCGCCCGGCCGCCTGGAACCGCCAGCACGGCCCGGGCGCCGGGCCAGGGCGTCATCGCGCGAACGAAACGCTCGATCTCCCGCGCCGGCCGGGACCAGTCCACCACGCCGTCCGCCTTCGCCAGCCTGGGCGCCCAGGTGACCAGCGACGGGTCTTGCTCACAGCCGGGGACCTCGCCAGCGGCCAGGCGGTCCACCGTCTCCACGAGCAACTGCGCGCCCAGGGGAGCGAGACGGGTGAAAAGGTCCCCCGCCGTTTCCCGGTCGCCGATAGGCGTCTCGCGCGCGGCCAGCACCGGACCGGCGTCCAGTCGCGTGACCATGCGCTGCACCGAGACTCCCGTCCGCCCGTCTCCGGCCAGGATCGCGTGCTGGACGGGCGCCGCCCCGCGCCACCGTGGCAGCAGCGATCCGTGCAGGTTCACCGCCCCCAGCGGCGCGAGGCGCAGCAGCGGCTCGCGCAACATCGCCCCGTAAGCCACCACCACCAGGAGGTCCGGGCGCGCCGCGGAGATCGCCGCCACCGACTCCGGCGCGTTCACCTCTTCCGGCTGGAACAGGGGGATTCCCAAAACCGCCGCCACCCGCGCGAGGTCCGGCGGGGCGGGCTGGCCGCTTCGGCCACGCGGCCGATCGGGTTGCGTGACCACCAGCCGCACGGCGTGGGGCGAGCGCGCCAGTCCCTCCAGCGACGGCCGCGCGAAATCGGGCGTGCCGAAGAAGACCACCCCCAGCCGCCTCGCGCTCATGCGCGGCCCAGTTCCCGCTTCAATGTGTTCACGCCGGAAAAGGCCTCGCCGCCCTCCAGCCGCGCGAGCATGGCGGCGCCCACCTGCCCGGCGCCGCCGCCGCCGGCGACGGAGTCGAGGTCGGCGCGGTCGCTGACGCCGCCGGCGCTCGCGTTCGCCCGGCCAGCCGCCGGGCGCGTGGCCGCCACCACGGGCGAGCGGTTGTCTTCCACCGACGTGACGTGGGTCTGGGCCGAGCGCACCACGGGCGTCGTTCCCTCCAGGCCGCGGTGATAGGTGATGCCGGCGTCCACCACCACGCGCCCCTCGCGGTACGCTTCCCCCTTCAAGCGGTTCAGGTTGCGGGTCTCCTGCATTCGCACCGCCGCCGCCGAGTCCGCCGGGCTGGAGGAACGCAGCACGCCCGGCTCGCCGGGGTCCAGGCGGAAATAGAGCCGCTGCGCCCGCGCGGGCGTGGCCCCTGCTTCCGATGGTGAAGAGGCGGGTGATACCGGTGACACCGGATTGACCATGAAGAATCCTCCCGACCCCTTCCTGGGCAGTATACACCAAAGGGGATATCTCCGTCGATCCGGGGCGACAACCGAAAGTCTCGACGAGGGGGTTTGTCGACGGGCCGCGACGCTTTACACTACCCGTCTCGAAAGGCCGGGCAACAGGTGGCGACGCTCTCTTTCTCCACGTTCGCGGCGTCACTGGGCAAGCAGGACCTGGCGCCGGTCTACGTCCTCGCCGGCAAGGAGGCCTGGCTTCGCCGGGAGGCCATCGGGCGCATTCTTCACCGCGCCTACGGCTCGGCCCAGGGCGGGCCGGGACTGTGGGAGTGCTCCACCCGCGGAACAACGCCGGAGGCGATCATCGCCGCCGCGTCCACCGGGTCGCTCTTCGGGGATCGCCGGGTGGTCGTGTTGCGTGACGACGGCGATCTCTTCGCCCGCCGCCAGGACGACTTTTTTCCGCTGGTCGAATCCGCCGCCCGCTCCAAACGGCTGGTGCTGGTGGTGGCGCCGGGGGCTTCGTGGCGGTCGAACCTGCGCCTGGCGAAGAAGTGCGCGGAGGTCGGCGCCGTGGTGGACTGCGCCCCGCTGGAGGACGCCGCCGCCCAGGAGTGGGTCGCGGCCCGGCTCCGCGCGGCGGGCCTTGACGCCGAACGCTCCGTTCCCGCGCGGCTGGTGGAGAACCGGGGCGCGGACCTTTTCGCGCTGGCCGGCGAGGTGGAAAAGATCGCCGCGTTCAAGAACGCCACGCCCGGCGGCGCGCCCGCGCGGGTGAGCGCGGCCGAGGTGGACGCGCTGCTGGGACCGGCCCGCGCCGGGGAGGTTTGGGACCTCACCAGCGCCCTGGTGCGCCGTGACGCCCGCCGCGCGCTCGTTCTCCTCGCCCGGTTGCTCCAGGGCGGCATGGTCGTGCCGCAACTCACCGCGGCGGTCTTCGGGGACCAGCGCCGGCTCTGGACCATCAAGCACATGGCCGGGCGCGGCGCGTCGGACGCCGAGATCGCCGCCGCGGCGCGGACGAAGCCGTTCGTGGTCGGCAGGCTGCGGCCGCTGGCAAACCAAGTGACTTTCTCCCGTCTCCAGCGCAACATGGAGGCGCTCTTGGCGGCGGAACGCCTGGCCAAGGGGTCGTCGCTGGCCGATCACCTGGTCGCCGAGCGGCTGGTCTTCGATCTCTGCCGGGCATGAACGACAACAACGCGGAGCGGCGCTGACATGGCCAAGTCGGGTCCGGGACCGTCGAAGAAAACCCGCCGGGTCGATCCCGTCGAGGAAGGGCCGAAGAAGTCCGCCAAGCGGGCCGCCGTGCCAAACGGCGCCGGGCAGGAGGGCGACGCCTCGGCGAAATCGGCGAAGTCCGCGAAGACCTCGGCCAAAGCCGGCCAACCGGTGGCGGAGAGCGCGCGGGGCAAGTCGGGCAAGCGCGCAGCCGCTGGCAACGGCCGGGCCGCGGAACCGCCGCCGGCGCCGACATCCGCGCAGTCGGCGAGGACGAAGTCGGGGAAACGGGCCGGAAGCCGGGAAGAGGAGCCGCCGCCGATCGAGAAGAAGAGTTCCGGCAAGTCGTCGAAGAAGAAGGCCGTGGCCAACGCCAACGCCGACGGCCGTGATGACGACGACCGCGACCCGCGCCCGCGCCGCAAGAGCGGCGCGAAGCAGGCGGCCAACGTTCTCGGCTCGCCCCCGGTGCTGATCGGCATCGGCGTGGCCATCATCGCGCTGGTGGCGGTGGTCCTGTGGTTGGCGATGAAACCGGCCGCGCCGCCGCAGAAGAAGGAACACGGTATCGGCGACTACGCCGCGAAGGAGAAAGAGGCGCTCAAGTTATTCGAAGAGGCCAAGGCGCTTCGTGACGAGGGGGAGAAGACCTGGAAAGGCGGCGACCAGGGCGCGGAGAAACTGAAAGAGAGTTACTCGAAACTGATCGACGCCATGAACGTCTGTAACGAGGTGTTCGAGGACGCGCAGAAACACAAACGCGAGAGCGCCGTGGGGAAACTCCGCGACGAGTACGGCAAAATGGCCACGTTCCGGCAGAACCTCAAGGCGCACGCCGGTGTCGTCTGGCCCGACAAACACCTGAAGGAGACCACCGGGGGAGGCGAGGAGGACGACTGGTGGAACCGAACGTCCGCGGCCCCCAAGAAGTGAAGAGCCTATGCGGTGTTCCGCGCTCCACGGCCCGCCGGCGCTCCGCCTGCGGGGAGTATTCGCCTTCGCATGGCTCCTCCCCCTGACGTCCACGGGCTGCGCCTTCTTCGCCGACGAACCGCGGAGCGCGACCGCGAGCGCGGCGCCCACCGAGCCGACGACGCCCCTTCAGCCCGCGGCGGCGCTGACCGCCGCGTCGCCGGGCGGCCCGACGCCAGCCACCGCCGCCAGCCAGACGCCCGCCGCGCCGAACGCGGCGGCTTCGCCAGCCGGCGCGACGAGCGCGAACGCCGGCGCGATCTCGCGGCTCCCCACGGCGCCGGGCGCGGGCGGCGATCTCGCGCCGGAAGGCCAGGTGGTCATCCGGCGCAAGGGTGATGGCGCGCCTCCGCCGGGTCTCGGCGCGGGGGCGGGCGGCGCGTTCTCCGCTCCGACGAAGTCCGCCGGCGGCGGCGCGCCGGCGCGTGGGGCGGGGGATTCAGCGGCCGGCGCTGCTCCCGCCGGGACGCAGGCGACGCCGCGGGCGTCGGGCGGCATCGACGAGACCTGGACGGCGTTGCTCTCCGCGCTGGAGGCGAAGGCCAAGGCGAAGCCCGGCGTGGGCGGAGAAGCGGTCGCCACCGCCGACGATCTGCGCCGGCTGGTTCCCTTGCTCATCGCCGAGCGCCGCTTCCAGGATGCGCTGGTGCACCTGGACGGGGAGACGCTGCGGCCGTTTCGCCGCTCCGATTGGCACGACGCCTACCTCTACCTCGCCCTCCAGGGGCTGGGAGAGCACAAGGACGCCGAGCAGCCTTTGGAGCGGCTGCGGAGTCGGCTGGACGAGAGCATTCCGCTGGAGGTGCAGAACCTGACGGTCTGCGAAGCCGGGTCGATCCAGGGGTTCGGCAAGTTCACGCCGCTGCGGCCGCCGGTCGTCCGTCCCGGTGAGACGATGGCGCTCTACCTGGAGGTCTTCAACCTGCGGCGCGCGGTGAGCGATTCCGGCGGCGGCGGCAAGATCAACCTGGAGTTGGACGTGGAGGTGCAGGACGCCGAGCATCGGCCGGCCTCCTGGAACGCGCGGGCGCGCAAGGCCACCATCGGGAACAGGGCGTACGACGTTCCCACCACGTTCGAGTGGGAGACGCCGACGCGCCACCAGCCCATCCGGTACGCGCTGGACATTCCGTCGGCGAACGTTCAGCCGGGCGACTACCGGCTGCTGTTGACGGCGCGGGACCGCAACCGCCGGACGAACAACGTGGTGACGGTGTACACCTCTTTCAGCGTGAAGTGACCCGGCATGACCCAGCCCAACGCCTCTCCCAACGAGCCGCAGCGCGGCCTCACGGGCCGGCAGACCTACAACGTTGTTTCCGACACCGCGATCGGGTTGAACTTCCGCGCGCGTGACAACCTGTGGCAGGGGGTGTTCATCCTCGCCTGGGTGGTGGTCGGTCTCGGCGCCGGATGGTTGGCAAGCGACGTGCAGCCCTTGGGCATTCTGATCGGGGCCACCGCCGGCCTGATCGTGGGTTTCCTGGTGAGCGGGGTGTTCCTGATGATCTACCGGCTGGGCCGGCACCTGCAGGGGAAACACGATTAGCGCCGTGCGGCGCGAAGGTCTCTTTCACGGGCAGGGGTGGCCGATGAAACTCGCCGAAGCGCTCATGCTGCGGGCTGACTGCCAGACGCGCCTGGAGGCGATCAAGGCGCGCCTCATCCGCAACTGCAAGGTGCAGGAGGGCGACAAGCCGGCAGAAGACCCCAAGGACCTGCTGAAGGAACTGGAGCAGGCCGCGGCCGATCTGCTGCGGCTGATCTCGCGCGTGAACGCCACCAACGCGGCCACGCCCTTCGGCGAGGGCATGACGCTTTCCGACGCCCTGGCGCGGCGCGACGTGCTGCGCGCGCGTCACGGCGTCTACGCCGACCTCGCCCGCGCGGCCACGGTGACGCAGGAGCGGTACTCGCGCTCGGAAGTGAAGTTCAAGAGCGCCGTGAACGTGGCCGAGGTCCAGCGGCGGGCTGATGACCTCGCGCGCGAGTACCGCGAACTCGACGCCCGCGTTCAGGAGGCCAACTGGATCACGGAACTCGTTGAATAGTTGTCGCGCCGGCCGGGGCGAGCACAACCCCGCCCGGGGGGAAAACCGGGCAAACCGTTTTCATTGAAAACGTTTTCGCGATGGGCCGCGCCACGGGCAAACCCCGTTCACCAAGCACGCCCAGCACAGTGACGCGCGCACCGCTCACCCCGCACCTTCACCACCGCGTGCTGACCGGCCGGCGCGGCGCTTTTTCGATTGCCCAGGGGTCGCGCCTCGCCTCCACCGGGCGCATGTCGGCCAGGCGCAAGGCCACCATCGGCAGCAATGTGATACCCGACGAACGCGTTCACGCCCTGATGTTGGTCTCTTTACGGCATATCTGGTAGCATCTTTGAGGGAGAAGCGCATACATGGAGTCGAACGGCGCGGTGTACGCCGTATCCGCTCCCTCGCTCGGCGAGTGGATTCTCGCGGTTCGTCCCGATCCCGAACGGCCGCACGAGCACGTTTTCGTCGAGCCGGGCGCGTCGATGCCGCTGAACGAGTACGAAGACAGAATCGCCTCAACCCGGCCGGTCTGGAGGCGCGTATGGCCTTGACCTCCCGGCTGGATGCTTACCTTTGCCTGGAGCGCCAGATGATGGCGCTCGATGACGCCGGGGATCCGCTCGCGGACGTCATCCGCGACTCGATGGAGCCAATCTGGTGCTCGCTCAACCCGGAAGAACGCGCCTACCTTGACTCCCGAACGATCATCGGCGCTGCTTCGCTCGCGGGATCGCGGCCATCAGTCCCATCCCGCCAGGCTCGCCCCGATACGGCCAAGCCCCACGAGCGCCACAGCCACGGGGAGACCGATCAACCAGCCGTAGCCGCAGAGCGCCACGAGGCGGGCGGCGCCACGCCCGCGCCAACCCAGCAGCCAAGCGATTGACGCCGCGGCCCCGATCACTGACAGGAGGCCCAGGAAGAGGCCGGCCGGGTGGAACCGAAGGCATTCGATTGGCGCGCCGCTCCGAAAGGCGGCGGTGGAGCGGGTCATGCCGCACGTGGGGCAAGGCAGGCCTGCCCGCTCGCGGAAGCCGCAACCGCTCTGGGGCGGCGCGGCCGGGTCGTACGACGGGTCCCAGGCGCGCCGCGCCGGCTCAAAGGCGAAGAAGGCCGCGGCCAGCAGCAGGAGCACCACCGCCAACGTCCGCGGCGAGATCAGGCCGAGCATGTTGGGGGTTGGGGGCTGACAACCGAGCACTGACAACCGGCAACTTGTGCCCGGTAACCCGCCGGGCGTCACTCGGTCCGGCCGCGCCGCGCCTGGAAGAAGGCGCGCAGAAGGGCCGCGCTCTCTTCCGCCCGGACGCCCGCGGTCACCTCCAGCCGGTGGTTCAGGCGCGGGTCCTGAACGATTTGGTAGAGGCTGCCGCACGCGCCGGTCTTGGGGTCGGCCGCGCCGTACACCAGGCGCGCCACGCGGGCCAGCACCAGCGCCCCGGCGCACATGGCGCACGGCTCCAGCGTGCAGAAGAGCGTCGCCCCCACCAGGCGCGCGTCGCGGGCCTCCGCCGCGGCCTGCGTGAGGGCGATCATCTCGGCGTGGGCCGTCGGGTCGCGCAGCGTCTCCACCTGGTTGCGGGCGCGCGCCACCACCCGCCCCTCCAACACCACCACGGCGCCGACCGGCACTTCGCCCTCCTCGGCGGCCCGGCGCGCCTCCCGCAGCGCCAGCGCCATGTGTTCGTCGTCCGTCGCCGGCCGTAGCAGCGGGTGGGCGAGGCTGTCGGGCATCGCCGCGTCAGCCATCGTCCATGTCTCCCGTGACGCCGCCGGGCGGGGCGCGAGTCACCGTGAAGTGGTAGCCGGAGAGATAGGCGGCGGCCGGCTCGATCTTCTCCGCCCGCGTGTCAGTGGCGGTTCGCAGCGTGACCGTGAGGCGCGTCGCGCCGGGCGCCACCGGTCGCAGCAGCACGCGCGCCACCCGCACCCGCCCCGTGGTGGCGTAGGGGTTGGTCTGGAGGCCGACCAGCCGCGCCCTCCCCTGGTCGAACGCGCCGGCGTCGGTCGTGGGGGGGCCCCAGAAGCGATCCTCCGGCCCGGTCACGTCGGCCACCGCCAGCACGCCGCCGTCGCCCTCCGCCGCTATGGTCAAATCGTAACTTCCCAGAACGCGTTCCCCGGGGTCCACCCACACCTCCACCACCGCCGTCGGGCT
The DNA here is from genome assembly GCA_016209585.1 of Planctomycetota bacterium. Taxonomy (GTDB): domain Bacteria; phylum Planctomycetota; class UBA8742; order JACQVU01; family JACQVU01; genus JACQVU01. Next base: position 4,849 of record JACQVU010000248.1, on the reverse strand, counting down.
GACGCGCAACGCGCCGGCGGACTCCACCGCGCCCCCGGGCGCGCCCGATGGAGCGGCCAACGTGGGCGGCGCGGCGCCCGCCGCCGCCGCGAGGGCGCTGTGTCGCTCGCCACCGGCGCCGGCCGCGGCCGCGTCGCCGGGCCGCGCCTCTTCCTCGGCGCCGCGGGGAGCGCCGCGCGCGGACATCTCCGCGAGATTCGCCGAGCAGCCGAGACCGGCCAGCATGCCGCCGGCCGAGACGCATACGCATGCGGCCAGGCCCGAAGCCCAGAGAGGTGCGCGGGCGCGTGGACCCATCAGCCGACCTGCCCGCGGACCAGCGCGGTAAGCATCCGCTGCGACTCGACAACGCCGGAGTCGCCGCGCCAGCCGGCTTCCTGGTCGCCCGCCGCTTGCACGGCGCCCATCATCAACCGCATCGCGTCCGCCACCGTCACCGCGCCGTCGCCGTCCAGGTCCCAGCGGTGGGGCGCGGCGGCCGGCGCCGCGGCTCCGGTCGCCGTACCGGTCATTAAGTTCTCCGCCAGACTCCGCGGCGCGGGCGCCACCGCGGGCGGCTCTGGCGCGCGGCTGACGACCGGCGGCGTCGTGGGTTCCGCGCGCTCGGCCTGGCCAGCGCGGCCCGCCAGGCGCTCGCGCACGGTCTGGGCCGCGAAAAAGAGCGCCACGAAGGCCGCCGACGCCGCCAGCGCCAGCGACCCCCACCGGAGCGCGGACGCCCGAGGCGGGCGCGCCGACACGGGGCGAGACTCCGCCCGCCGCGCCGCCGCCATCGCCCGAAGTTCGGCGCGGAAGCGGATATCTGCCTCGGCCGACGGCGAGACACAGGCGAGCGCTCCGGGCGCGGCCAGGTCGCGTCGCAGCGTCTCCACGAACTGGAGGCGCTCCTTCACCGTCGCGTCAGCCGCCGCCGCGGCCCGGAGCCGCGCGGCCTCCTCCGGGCTGGCGCGCCCGGTGAGCGCGTCAAGCAGGAGATCGTTGGTGGGTGGCTCGACAGGCATGACTAGCAGCGAGGGGCGAGGGACGGGCGGAGTACCGCGGTGTTGGGTGTTGGGTGTTGGGCCCAGCACCCAGCACCCAAAGGCGGGGGACGGCGCCTTTACCACCCCCACGTTCCCACGCTCCTGCCTTCCGCCTCCGCCCCCTGTCTTCTGTTCCCCGTTCCCAGTATACGCCACCTCCTTAACGTTAAGCCCCGGCCCGAGAGAAAGGTTCAGTGCGAGGGACGAGGGACGAGGGGCGAGGGGCGAGGGACGGGGGGCGGGCGGAGTACCGCGGTGTTGGGTGCGGGCTGACCCCCGACCCCTGTTCTCACGTTCCCGCGTTCCCACGTTCCCGCGGTTTCCGGCCGCCGGGGCCGGCGGAGGCGGCGTACTTCTCCAGTTTCTTATAAAGCGTGTCGCGGTTGATCCCCAGGAGTTGCGCCGCCTGGCTCTTGTTGCCGCCGGTCTCGCGCATGACGCGGAGGATATGGCGCCGCTCGACTTCCTCGAGAGAGGGGGTACGGAAAAGGTCGCTCTCAGATGGAGCGGGGGCGCGCAGGGCTTCCAGGAGATCGGCGGTGAGGGTGCGGCCGTCGCCCAGGATAACGGCCCGCTCCACCACGTTGCGCAGTTCCCGCGCGTTGCCCGGCCAGGGGTGCGCCAGCAGGGCCTGCTCGGCGGCGGGGAGTATTTCCATATCGCTCGCGCCCGCCGCCAGCGCGAAGTGGCGGGCCAGGGGCAGAATGTCGTCCGTCCGCTCCCGCAGCGGCGGCACGCGGATGGTGATCGTGTTGAGCCGGTAGAAAAGGTCGTCGCGGAACTGCCCGCGGGAGATGGCCTCGCGCAGGTCGCGGTTGGTCGCGGTGATCACGCGCACGTCCACCGGGGTCTCGCCGCCGCCCACCGGAGTCACGCGCTTCTCCTGCAGGGCGCGGAGGATCTTGGCCTGCGCGGCCGCGGGCATGTCGCCGATCTCGTCGAGGAAGATGGTGCCGCCCACGGCGCGCTGGAAGTGGCCCTCGCGGTCCTCGACGGCGCCGGTGTAGGCGCCCTTTTTCGCGCCGAACAACTCCGACTCGATGAGGTCGGCCGGAAAGGCCGAGCAGTTCACCGCCACGAACGGCCCGCCCGCGCGGCGCGACAGGCGGTGGACGGCGCGGGCGATCAACTCCTTGCCCACGCCGCTCTCGCCGGTGATGAGCACCGCCGCGTCGGTGGCGGCCACCTTGCCGGCCAGCGCCACCACGTCGGCCATGGCCCGCGAGACGAAGACCAGCCCGTCGCCACGGTCCAGCCGCCGGGCGAGGTTTTCGCCGCGGTCGCGCGCCTCGCGGAACAGGAGCGCGTTCTGCTCCATCACGCACAACACGTGACCGAGCAGCGTGCAGAACTCCAGGTCGTCCGCCGTGAAGGCGCGCGCTTCGGGGCCGCGGCGGTCGAGATAGATGACGCCCGTCACCGGCTCGGCGCGCAGCGCGGTCTTCTCCCGCGCGGCGGCATGGTCGCCGGTCGGCGCGGGCGGGGCGACGGGCGCGCAGAGGGGCGCGCCGCGCCGCGCGAACAGGGGAACCACCATCGCCGAGGCGATCTCCAGCGTCGCCGCGCTCTCGGAGGGCGCGTGACCGGCGTCCCCGGCCAGCAGCGCCGCGCGGGTCTCCACCACGCGGTTCAGCAGGTCGCGGCTGAGCGTCACCGCCGGGCGATCGTGAGACCGCGCGCGGGTGGGCGCGGCCGGGACGCCCCGTTGGGGGGCCGGGGACGCCTGCCGCAGGAAGAGCGGCCGGAACTCGCCCTCTTCTCCCCGTTCCAGGATCGCCAGCGCGGCCGGGGAGAAGCGACGAAACAGCAGCGCGCCCGCGCGCTCGATCAACTCCTCGCGGCGCAAGGCCCCGGAGAGCAACTGCGACAACTCGCCGAAACTGATCCCCCCGCCCTCGCCCACCGTTTCGGCCGCCCGCGCCACGGCGCCGGCCGGGTCCAGCGTGACGGTGACCGACGCCGGCTGGGCGGCTGGCGCGAGCGCCGTGAACTCGACCGTTCCGGCCGGCTCCGAGTTTTCCGGCCCGTCGTCGTAGTAGCGCAGTTCCGTGTGGCCAACGACCAGGCGGTCGCCGGATCGCAACTCCCGGGGGCCGCGCGTCTCCGCCCCGTTCACCAGCACCGGGTTCCGGTTCTCCCACGGCTCGATGCGCGCCGCGCCCCCGTCCACCACCACCCGCGCGTGGCGGCGGGAGGTGGCGCGGTCGTCCACCACCACGTCGCTGGTCGGATCCCGGCCGATGGTGGTCGTGCCGGGGCGGAGCGGAACGCGGATCTCGCGGGCCTCGGTGATGACGACAAGCAGGGGCATGTGACCGCCGGCATGATATCACGGCGTCGCAGCCCGGCGTGCGGGGCGTGGTGACGCGGGGCGCGGGGAGAGGGGCGAGGGGCGAGGGACGGGGAGACAAGGAGACAGGGAGACGGGGAAACGGGCCCCCCCGACCCCTGACCCCCGATACGGCAGGTGTTGGGTGCTGGGCCCAACACCCAACACCCAGCACCCAACACCGCGGTACTCCGCCCGACCCCCGACCCCCGATCCCTGACCCACGTTCCCACGTTCCCGCGTTCTCACCTTTCTTCCTTCCTTCCCGCGAGCAGGCGATCGAACCGCGCGGCGAACCGCGCGGCGATGGCGTCCCACGAGTAGCGCGCCAGCGCCAGCGCCCGTCCCCCGGCCCGCATCCGGGCCGCGGCGCCCGATACGCCGCGATCCTCGGCCTCCCGCGCCAGCAGGCCCCGAACCAGGGCGGCGCGCAGCGCGTCCACGTCGCCGGGCGGCACGGCCAACGCGGTTTCGCCGTCAACAATGGCGTCGCGCAGGCCCGCGTGGGCGCTGGCGACCACCAGCGCGCCAGAGGCCATGGCCTCCACGGCCACCAGGTTCTGCCCCTCGGCGTCGCCGTCCGCCGCGGCCAGCGAGGGAACGGCGACCAGGTCCGCCGCGCGATACTCCTGCGCCATTCGCGCCGGTGGCAGCGGGCCGAGCCACTCCACCCGCGCCCCGTGCTCCGCCGCCAGCCGACGCAGCGCGCCTTCCATCGGCCCCTGGCCCGCGAGCCGCAGGGTCACCCCGCCATCGTCACGGCCGCCGAAGGGCCAGGAGGCCGGCCGGGCCAGCGCCTCGATCAGCAGGTGAAAGCCCTTCTTCTCCACGAAACGGCCAGCCGCGAAGATCGTGCGGCGGCGGGCTGGCGCCGGGTCTTCAGCCGTTTCGGCGCGGGGCGCGGGCGCCGATGCGTTCGGTGTCGGCCGCGGTGAGAAGAGGCGCGTGTCAACGCCCATCGGGATCAGGCTCACCGGCCGCTCTGGAGGGCGGCCGCCGGTGAGCCGGCGCAGTTGCGAAAGCGAGGCGGTGGAGTTGACGGTGACAACGTCGGCCTTTCGCAGCGCGAGGCCACGGAGCGTGGCGGCGGGCCACGGCACGCGGGAGAAGAGGTCGCCGCCGTGGCAGGTGACGACCAGCGGCACGCGCCGCCGACGCGCCACGAGCGCCGCGAAGACCGCCGGCGGGCCGGCCCAATGCGCGTGGATGATCTCCGGCCGCCAGCGGGCCGCCTCCCTGGCGATAGACCGGGCGAAGGCGAGCAGGAACCCGGGCAACGCCAGACGGGCGGCGAGGGAGGCGCGGAGGTTGGCGAGAATGCCCCCCTGGTAGCAGAGCCGCTCCCATAGCGCCGGCGCGTACCGGAAGCGGCGGACCGACACGTTGTCAAGCCGTTCGCGGGTGGCGGCGCCAGGCGCGTGGGGCGCGAGCACTAGGGAATCGAAACCGCGGGCGGCTAGCCGGGCCGCGAGGTCGTGGACGAAGCGCGGTTCACCAT
>JACQVU010000231.1 GCA_016209585.1 Planctomycetota bacterium | reverse complement strand
GTCCAGGTCCCACCCCTCGAACTCCTCGGCGAAGACGGGGCCGCGGGAGCGGAGAGAAACGCCGAACTCGGCGTCGAGCAGGGCCTGTGTGGCGTGGGACTTCCTGAGCGCGCCCATGGTGACACCCCGGTCAACGAGCCTTCTTCCCGACCGCCGCTTTGACCCGCCGCACCGCCGCCGGCGCCATGGTCAACCGGCACCCGAGCAGCGGGCTGAGGAAGAAGCCTTTGGCGTCGCGCTCCGCCGGGCGATAGAGGCCGTCCACGGACAGCACGAAGCCAGCGGCGTCACTGCCGTCGGGCCAAGCGTAGTAATACTCCTTCACGCCGCTCATCTGGTAGGCGAGGAACTTGACGCCCATCGGCGCCACGTCGCGCTTGTACGTGGCGCGGCTGAGGAACTCGAACACGATGTCGGGCGCTCGCAGGGCGGTGGAGGAATGCGGGGCGAGGGGAAGGCGAGCGAAAGGCGCCGCATGCACGGCGATGTCCGGAAACACCACGGTGTTCGGCGGCGCGGGAAGGCGGTGGCGGGCGTCGGGCAGCACCGTCCAGTCGTATGAGGGGAGGCGGCTCTTCAACAGCGAGGCCAGTGAGAACGAAGTATGTGACGAGAGTACGTCCACCGGCGGCATGGGCACCACCCATCCATGAATGAGTTCACGCGGGTTCTCATCATCCAGGTTCCACGCTTCGAATTCCTCGGAGAACACCGGCCCCTGTGACCGCAGTGAGACGCCGAAGTCGGCGTCCAGCAAGACGCCGGCGGAATGTGACTTTTTCAACGCGCCCATGACTAAGGAACCGGTTCAAATACCTGCTGGCGCTCCCCGCCGCCGTTTCGCCGGGCCTTCCGCAAGACGCCCTCAGATTCCCAGGATGCGGCGGTCTTCGCCGGTGACGATGCCCTGCAGCGCCATGCGCAGGCGGTCGGGGTTGGTGGCGGCCGCGAAGCCGACTTTCTTGCTGATGAAGTTCTTCTTGATGAGGCTCACGATGGACTGTTCGAAGTCCATCATGCCCTCCTCGGTGGAGGCGCGCATGACGTCGGCGATCTTGGCGTCCTGCCCCTCGACGATCAACTTGGCCACGATGTGGTTGTTCACCAGCACTTCGGTGGCCGGAACCCGATCCACCCCCTCCATGAGCGTCGGGAGCAGTTTCTGGCAGATGATGGACTTCAGGTTGAACGACATGCTCTGGCGGATCAGTTCGTGGCGGGCGGGCGGAAAGAGGTCGAGGATGCGGCCGACGCACTGCGACACGGTGGAGGCGTGCAGCGTGCCGAACACCAGGTGCCCGGTCTCGGCGGCGGTGAGGGCGGTGGCGAAGGTCTCTTCGTCGCGCATTTCGCCGACCAGGATCACGTCAGGGTCCTGCCGGACGACGTACTTGAGGGCGCGCTTGAAGTCGGCCACGTCGATGCCCACCTCGCGCTGGTTCACGAAACTTTTCTTGTCGCGGTACAGGAACTCGATGGGGTCCTCGATGGTGACGATATGGCAGCGCTGGGTCATGTTGATGTACTCAATCATGGCCGCCAGCGTGGTGGACTTGCCGGAACCGGTGATGCCGCACACCAGCACCAGCCCCTGGGAGGCCTTGGCGATCTCCTCCATCACCGGAGGCAGGTGCAGTTCCTCGAAACTGGGGATCTTCACGCTCACGCGGCGGATGGCCACCGAGATGGAGCCGCGCTGCACGAACATGTTGAAGCGGAAGCGCCCCACCCCGGCGAGGGAGTAGGCGAAGTCGAGGTCGTGCTCGCGCTGGAACTGGTTGACCTGGGTTTCCGTGAGGATCTCGAAGAGGATCTCCTGCACCTCCTCGTTGGTGAGCACCTTCAGCTCCACCTCGCGGATCTGACCCTTGATGCGCATCAGCGGCTGCGACCCCACCTTGATGTGGAGGTCGGAGGCGTTGTACTTGTGCATCAGCGCCAGCAGTTTGTGGATGTCTTTTTCCTCGGCCATGGCGGGGTGGGCACGCGTGGGCGAATGGCGGAGACCAGGCGAACGCCGACGAAATGAACCTACCCCGCCGAGGGCGGATTGTCAAACTCGTGGTTCCACGCGCCCGCGCCCCCGGCCGGTCGCGCTGGCGCGGGAGGGCGTTCGGTGGTATCTCCTACGATCCGCCCGGCGCGATCTTCCCGGAAGCCGTTGGCGCCACCCTCGCCACGAACACCTATGACCAGCGACCGCCTCTCCACGCCCAGCGATCAGCGGCGGATGATGAACATCCTGCCGGACGGCACCGTGAAAATGGTCAACCCCTTCTCCGGCTCCGAGTCCTGGGTCGTTCCCGGACACGGCGAGAAGGCCATCTTCGTCGGTCGGCCCAAGTCGGCCCGCAAAATCGAGAAACGGGAGTTCGAGGACTACTGCCCGCTCTGCGAGGCCCACTACCAGAAGACCCCCCCGGAGCGCGCGCGGCTGGTGAAGAAGCGGGGCAAGTTCGCGCGGCGCGACCATCTGCCGCCGGGCGAGACGCTGGCCGAACCGGCGGACTTCCGCCGCGTTCCCACGCTCTCGTCCGTCATCACGCTGGAGTACTGGCGCAACAATTACGGCTACGAACTCTCCCCCGAGAACCAGGCCTGGAAAGAGCGCTACCTGGCCGACGCCGCCGGCTTCAAGCACGTGCGGGAGATCGTCGCCCAGCGCTGGCGCGATCTCGGCCGCGGTGAAAAAGAGATCCAACGCCTCGACCGTGACGCCGTTCACGCCGAGGCCGACCGCCTCTTCGGCGGGGGGCACGAACTGGTCGTGGCGCGCCGCCACTTCGACGACGACGCGGAGTTCGACTGCGACCTGGTCGCCTCTGGCTCCCTCACCCCCGACGACCACTTCGCCTACCTCACCCTCACCGTCGACGCCCTCAAGAACATTCACGACAACAACCGCTACGTGCGCTACGTGGCCGTGTTCCAGAACTGGCTGGCCGCCGCCGGAGCCGAGACGCTCCACCTGCACAAGCAACTCGTGTCGCTCGACGAGTGGGGATCGCTCCTGGAACGGGAAGTGGCCATGGCCCGTTCCCACCCCAACGTCCACAACGAACTCGCGGTGAACTTCGCCGGGTACTCCAACACCGTCATCGCGGAAAACGGGCACGCTATCGCCGTCGCCGACATCGGCCACTGGCACCCCACCATCGCCGTCTGGTCGAAGTCCCGCGCCGGCCGGCCCCAGGACCTGTCGCCCGACGAACTCCGCGGCTTCTCCGACCTCCTGCACGCCTGCCACGCCGCCGCCACCAACCGCGTGCCCTGCAACGAGGAGTGGTACTACCAGCCCGTGGACTGCCTGACGCGCATTCCCTTCCGCGCGCTCATCAAGTGGCGCATCAACACCCCCGTGGGATTCGAGGCCGGAACCAGGATCTTCATCAACCCGCTCTCACCGCGCGAGGTCCGCGACAAGATGATCGCGCGGTTCGAGACCGTCCGCAAGGAGGGCCGCGTGGCCGCCGACATCGCCGTCGGCCGCGAGTGCGAGGTCAAGCCCAACTGCCTCCTCTATTGCCAGTGACCGTCGGCGGACGCCGTTTCCCCGCATGCGCATCATCACGCTCACTCCGTTTTACCGTGAGAGCCGCGAACTGACCGCCGCCTGTCTGGCCAACGCCGCGGCCTACGCCGACGCCGTGGCCATCTGCGTCAACGACGCCTACGACCCCGACACCGAGGACTTCCTTCGCTCCTTCCCCATCGTCAAGAATATCGCGTTCGTCAACAAGGACCGCCTCTTCGACCCCATCTACGTCACCAGCCTCCTCACGCTGGCGCAGGCCCTGAACCCCGACTGGATCGTGCGGCAGGACGTCGACGAGGAGTTCGACCCCACCTTCGTCGCCGGCATCCGCGCCCTGCTGGCGACCACCGACCTCGACGCCTTCGCCCTCCTCTGGCCCTCCTACGTGGGCGACGCCAGCCGCCACTGCTTCTATCACCACGCGTTGCCGCTGGGCATGATGAAGCAGCCCATCCATCGCTTCGACCTGCGCCGGCTCTACGTTCCGGGCCAGCCCATCCATGTGGACATCTCGATGTTCAAGGCCCGCGTCGGCGTCCTCGGCTGCCGGCAGTTCCATAAGAACCTCCTGAAGTCCGACCAGGAGAACTACACGAAGTTCATCACCTCCGGCCGCAAGGCCACCGGCGACGACTGCGTTGACGACCTGGAGAAGACCGTTCCCGAAGCCCTCCGCCTCGGCGCCGCGAGCCGCGAGGCCACCTTCGCCAAGAAAGAGCACGACCAGCGGCGTCTTCTGCCCTTCTGCTTCCGCGCCGAACCGACCGCGCCCGAACTGGAGATCGTGCGCCGTGACCGCGCCGCCTTCGACCGCGCGGCCCTCGCCCAGACGCTGGCCGCCTTCTACCCCGCCGGCGACGCCCCTCGCCGCCTGGCGACCGAAACACCGGCCCCCGCCCCGCCGGCGGGCGCCGGCGGGGGCGCGGGATCGGGAGCGGCGTCGTGAGTGGCTCCGTTTCCGGCCGCGTTTCGTCCGTCGCCGCGGCTGCGGACCCCGTCGGCGCCACGCCTGAGCGGGCGCGCTGCCTGGTGGTCACCGCCTGCTACCCGGCCTTCCTGCGCGACTGGTACGGCGCGCACCCGGGCCTTGAAGGCCAGACCTACGCCGCGCAACTGGCATCGCTCGTCGGCTCGCTCTTCGGCGACGCCGACTTCACCTCCGCGGCACTGGAGCGGGCTGGCTTCGCGGCCGAAGACCTCATCTACAACTGCCCCGCGCTGCAAAGCGCCTGGGCGCGCGAAAACGGCTCTCCCGCCACAGACCCCGTGGCGGTGCTCGTGGAACAGGTCCGCCGCGCCGCGCCCGACGTGCTCTACCTCTACGAACTCGGCGTGGCCACTCGCCCCTTCCTGGAGGCCGTCCGCCCCAGCGTGGGCCTCATCGCGGGCCAGATCGCCAGCCCCATGCCCGCGGAAACCTGGCTACCGGGCTTCGACCTCCTCTTCTCGTCGTTCCCGCACTTCGTCCGCCGCTTCCGCCAGGCGGGCCTGACAGCCTACGAGCAACCCCTGGCCTTCGACCCCCGCGTGGCCGCGCGCGTGGCGGGCGAGGAGCGCACGCTGGGCGCCACCTTCGTCGGTGGTCTCTCGCCGCTGCACGCCCGCCGCGGCGAGGTGCTCGCCCGCGTCGCCGGGAAAACCGCGCTCGATCTCTGGGGCTACGGCGCGCACACGCTGCCCGCCGACTCTCCGCTTCGCTCGCGCCACCACGGCGAGGCGTGGGGGCTGGAGATGTTCCGCGTGCTGGCGCGCTCCCGGATCACCCTCAACGTTCACATCGACGCCGCCGAATGTTGCGCCAACAACCTGCGGCTCTTCGAGGCCACCGGCTGCGGCGCGTTGCTGGTGACGGAAGAGGCCCCGAATCTGCCAGACCTGTTCGAGCCGGGCCGCGAGGTGGTCACCTACCGCGACCCGGAAGAGTGCGCCGCCACGGTGCGCTACTACCTCGAACACCCCCGCGAAGCCGAGACCATCGCCCGCGCCGGCCAGGAACGCACGCTCCGCGAGCACACCTACATCCGCCGCTTCGCGCGGACGGCGGACGTTCTAAGGC